>DASXUC010000120.1:0-19492 GCA_036505015.1 bacterium
GATTCTCCCGTTGCTCGACGGCGACCTCGGAGCCACGATCATCGACGTGCTCGACGGCAGGGCGCCTCACCTGAAGTGGCGCGACGAGTTCGCCGCCTGCGTGGTGCTGGCCTCCGGTGGATATCCCGGCTCCCATCAGACCGGACTGCCGATTCACGGGCTGGAGGCGGACCCCGACGACGTGATGATCTTTCATGCCGGGACGCGCCGGGACGGCGACGCACTCGTCACCGCCGGCGGGCGTGTGCTCAACGTGGTGGGGCGAGGCCCGACTCTGCAGAGAGCGGTGAGCCGTGCCTATGCCGGCGTCGCCCATCTCTCCTTCGAGGGGATGCAATTCCGAACAGACCTTGGTCGCCCGTCCAATCGCCTCTCTGAGGTGTCTGTATGAGCGACCAACGACCAACCACCAACGACCAACGGGTCCTGGTTGCCATCATCCTGGGCAGCGAGTCCGACCGCCCCGTCATGGAAGAGACAGTGCGCACACTGACGGAGTTCGGCGTCTCCCATGAGGTCATCGTCGCATCGGCGCATCGCTCGCCGGACCAGCTCGATCGCTATGCGAAGACGGCCGAACAGCGGGGGCTTCGCGTGCTGATCGCGGCCGCGGGCGGGGCGGCGCATCTGGCCGGGGCTGTGGCCGCTCGAACGGTGCTGCCGGTGATTGGAGTTCCCTTGGAAGCGACGGGCCTTGGTGGACTCGATGCGTTGCTTTCGACCGTGCAGATGCCCCCCGGCGTGCCGGTTGCCACCGTCTCGATCGGCGCGTGGGGCGCGCGAAACGCCGCCATCCTGGCGGTGCAGATCCTCGCGGCCTCGGATGAAGCGCTGCGCGACCGCCTCCGCCACTTCAAGACCGACATGGTGGCGCGGTTTGAGGGACCGCAGCCTGACGACGAACGACGAACGACCAACGACCAACGGAAGTTGGAGGTTTAAGGATGCCCGTGACAGCGGTTGTCGGAGGCCACTGGGGCGACGAGGGAAAGGGCAAGGTCGTCGATGCCCTGGCGCTCGAGGCCGACATGGTCATTCGCTACAACGGCGGGAACAACGCCGGTCATACCATCGTCACCCACCGGGGCACGATGATCCTGCATCTGGTGCCGTCGGGGATCAGCCACCCCGACGTGCAGTGCGTGATCGGTCCTGGCGTCGTCGTCGATCCGATCGGCCTGTTCGAGGAACTCGACATGCTCTCGCGCGCCGGCATCTCCACCGCGGGATTGCGGGTCAGCGACCGGGCCCACCTCGTCTTTCCCTTTCACGTGGAGATCGATGGCCGCACCGAGGAGGCCCGCGGGCGCAAAGCCCACGGCACGACGCGCCGGGGGATCTGGCCCGCGTTCGCCGACAAAGCCGGCCGCCTCGGCGTCAGGGCCGGCGATCTGCTCGAGCCGGAGTTTCTGGAGGAACAGCTGTCTGAGATCGCCCGGCGCACCACCCCGCTGCTCGGCCGCACGGTCACGGTTGGGGAGCTGTGGTATCTCTGCCAAGAGTGGACGGACCGGCTGGCGCCATTCATCGTCAACACCCACCCAGTCGTGCACGCCGCCCTGCAGCGTGACGATGCCATCCTGCTCGAAGGGCAACTGGGCGTGATGCGTGACCTGGACTGGGGCACGTATCCGTTCGTGACGTCCTCGACCTGCCTGGCCGGCGGCGCGTCGGCGGGCGCCGGCATTCCGCCCCAGCGGATCGGCCGGGTGATCGGCGTGGTGAAGGCATACACGACCGCCGTGGGCGGTGGGCCGCTCCCGACCGAACTGCACGATGCCACCGCCGAGCAGCTGCGCGGTCTCGGGCAGGAGTACGGCGCGTCGACCGGACGGCCGCGGCGCTGCGGGTGGTTCGACGGCGTGGCCGCGCGGTTTGCGGCCGAGGTGTCGGGCTTCACCGACCTGGCGGTCATGAAACTCGACGTGCTGGATGGATTCGAGACGGTGAAGATCTGCGTCGCCTATCGTGACGGCACCCGGGTGCTCGATACGGTTCCGCACACGGCGGTCATGGCGCGGGTTGAGCCGGTGTACGAGACGCTGCCGGGCTGGACCAAGACGTCGGAGGCGCGCACCGAAGGCGACCTCCCCGACGAAGCGCAGAGGTTCCTCGAGCGGCTGGAGCAGATCGTGGGCATTCCGGTCTCGATGATCGGGGTGGGCCGCGAGCGCGAGGCGCTCATACTTCGGGAACAGGGAACAGGGAACAGAGAACAGGGACCTCCAGCAGGCGTGCCGGGAGCCCGGTCATGATCGAGCGCTACGCCACGCCGGAGATGCGCGCGCTGTGGGCGCCGGAGACGAAGTTCGCCACCTGGCTGGAGATCGAGCTGCTCGTCAGCGAGGCTCAGGCCGCGTTGGGGATGATCCCTGAGGACATCCCGCTGCGGCTGCGGCGGACCGCGCGGGTGGGGACGCCTGAGCGGATCGACGAGATCGAGCGAACCCAAACCCAGCATGACGTCGTCGCCTTCCTGCGGTCGGTCGCAGAGGAAACCGGCGAGGACGCGCGCTACCTACACCTGGGACTGGGATCCTCCGACGTCGTGGACACCGCGCAGGCCGTGCTGATGGTGAAAGCCGCGGACCTGCTGCTGGAGGCCCTGGATCAGGTTGCCGTGGCGTTGAGACGGATTGCCGAGGAGCACCGGTACACCCTGATGGCCGGCCGAACGCACGGGATGCAGGCCGAGCCGACGACGTTCGGCCTGAAGGCCGCAATCTGGCTGGCCGAGATCCAGCGCGACGTGGAGCGGCTGCGCCGGGCGCGGACGGTGATGGCTGTGGGCAAGATATCCGGCGAGGTGGGAACCTACGCGCATTTGTCCCCGGCGGTAGAAGCGTACGTCTGCGAAGGCCTCGACCTGGTCCCGGCGGCGATTTCCTCCCAGATTCTGCAGCGCGACCGCCACGCCGAGTACATCAGCGCGCTGGCCATCACCGGCGGGACGCTGGAGAAAATCGCCACCGAGATCCGGGGGCTCGCCCGCACCGAGATCGGCGAGGTCGCGGAGCCGTTTTTGCCGGGCCAGACCGGATCGTCGGCGATGCCGCACAAGCGCAATCCCATCATCTGCGAGCGTATTACCGGCCTCGCGCGCGTGCTGCGCGGCTACGCGCTGGCCGCGATGGAAGACCAGGCGCTGTGGGGCGAGCGTGACATCTCGCATTCCTCGGTCGAGCGGATCGCCGTCCCGGGCGCGACCTCTCTGCTGCACTACATGCTCCGTAAGATGGCCTTTGTGCTCGACGGCCTGCGCGTGGACCCCGCCGCGATGCGGCGCAACCTGGAAGCGGCCGGCGGATTGGTGTTCAGCCACCGTGTGCTCCTGGCGCTATTGGAACGGGGACTCGACCGTGATACAGCCTACGCGATCGTGCAGGCCGCGGCGACATCCGCGCTGGAAGGACCCGCCACGTTTCGGGACGCCCTTGCCGGCACGGGCCGGTTTGTGGATCGGGAACTGGACGAGCTGTTTGACTACCGATATTACCTGCAGCACGTGGACATGATCCTCGAGCGAGTCGGGATCCGCGCAAAGACCGCGGTCACGGGAAAGAGGTGAGGACGATGGCAACGACGCTGGTCCAGGCCGATCTTCCCCTTCCTTTATATGCGCGTGGAAAGGTGCGTGACGTGTATACGTCAGGCGAGTACCTCCTGATCGTCGCCACGGACCGAATCTCCGCGTTCGACCACGTCCTGCCCACGCAGATTCCGGAGAAGGGAACCGTCCTCACGCAGTTGTCCGCATTCTGGTTTGAGAAGACCCGGCCGCTGGTGGCCAATCACATGGTATCGGCCGACTGGGAATTCATCGTCCGGCGGCTGCCGGTGCTGCAGCAGGCCCGCCGCGAGGCGTACGCGGGCCGCACGATGCTGGTCCGCCACTGCCACCGGATCGACATCGAATGCGTGGTACGCGGCTATCTCACCGGGTCCGCGTGGGAGGAGTACCGGCTAGCCGGCACCGTGGCCGGACGGCCGATGCTTGCGGGAATGCGCAATGGTGATCGGTTCGCGCAACCGGTGTTCACCCCCGCCACGAAGTCGGCGCAAGGCCACGATGAGAACATCTCTTTTGACCGGATGACCGACATGATCGGGGCGCCGATGGCGATCGCGCTGCGCGACGCCAGCCTGGCCTTGTATCGATTTGCGGCGGATCACGCACGCCGCAGCGGGCTGCTGCTGGCCGATACGAAGTTCGAGTTCGGCGTGCGGAACGGGCAGCTCACGCTTATCGACGAGGCCCTCACGCCCGATTCGTCACGCTACTGGGATGCCGCCCAGTATCCATCTTCTCTTGTGCAGTTCGACAAGCAGTTCGTGCGCGATTACCTCAACCAGGTCGGGTGGAACCACGAGCCGCCGGTGCCCGAACTGCCGGCGGACGTAGTCGCGGCGACGCAGCAGCGGTACCAGGAGACGCTGACGAGGCTCACACGGTAACCGATGCGAAGGAGGCGGTGAGCACGAAAATGGCTATCATCCGCATCATCGTGACGTTGAAGCAGGGCGTCCTCGACGCCCAGGGACAGGCCGTGCAGCAGGGGCTCCGGGCACTCGGCTACGCGGGGGCCTCCGATGTGAGAGTGGGGCGCTACATCGAGTTCACCGTGCCGGACGGCTATCCGCCGGAGGGAATCCGTCAGATGTGCGACCGGCTGCTGGCGAATCCGCTGATTGAAGAGTGGCGACTTGAATCCCCTCGCCCCGGCCCTCTCCCCGGTGGGGAGAGGGAGAGGGTGAGGGGGCGGGCACGGTCCGAGGCCCGAGGCCCCAGGCCCCAGGCCCGGGGCCTGCACTGATGATGTTCGGTGTCGTCGTGTTCCCGGGCAGCAACTGCGATCGGGACTGCCTCCACGTGCTGCGGTCCGTCCTGCAGGAAGACGTCGTGGAACTCTGGCACGGCGATCCAACCGTGCAGAGTGTCGACTGCGTCGTCCTCCCCGGCGGCTTCGCGTACGGCGACTACCTGCGGGCCGGGGCTATCGCCGCCACCTCTCCGGTGATGGACGCCGTGCGCCGGTTCGCCAGGATGGGCGGGATCGTGCTGGGCATTTGCAACGGGTTCCAGGTGCTGCTCGAGTCGGGGCTGCTCCCCGGCGCAATGATCCGCAACGCCCCCTTGCAGTTTCGCTGCCGCGACGTGTGGCTGCGGGTCGAATCCGCAGACACGCCCTTCACGTCCGGCCTGCGCATCGGGCAGATCCTGAAGATGCCGATTGCCCACGGCGAAGGGAACTTCTACGCCCCGGCCGCGACCCTCGATGCCCTCGAGCAGGCTCGCCACGTGGTTTTCCGCTACTGCGATCCGTCCGGCGGGGTGACGCCTGAGGCGAATCCAAACGGCGCGCTGCGAAACATCGCCGGCATCTGCAACCCCCGGGGAAACGTGCTCGGCCTGATGCCGCACCCGGAGCGGGCATCCGAAGCCATCCTGGGATCGACCGACGGGCAGCTGCTCTTCGAATCCGCAATCGCCTGGCTTGCGGCGCGCCAATCCCTCGCCCCCTCGATTGACCCTCACCCCAACCCTCTCCCGCACGCGGGAGAGGGCGAGGATGGGGGGCCAAGGGGGAGAGGGAAGGGTGAGGGGGTCGGAACTCGACGATGACCACCGCCACCGTTTCCCCGGTATCGGTCGGCCTGACCCAATCCGAGTATGCCGAAATTGTCCGCCGGCTGGGAAGGGATCCCTCGCCGTTAGAGTTGCAGCTGTTCGGCGTCATGTGGTCCGAGCACTGCGGGTACAAACACTCCCGGCTTACGCTGCAGCTGCTGCCCTCGGAAGGCCCGCGGCTGCTGCAGGGGCCGGGCGAGAACGCCGGTGTGATGGACATCGGCGGGGGGTGGGGGGTGGCCTTCAAAATGGAGAGCCACAACCATCCCAGTGCCGTCGATCCCTACAATGGGGCGGCGACCGGTGTGGGCGGGATCATCCGCGACGTGCTCTCGATGGGCGCGCGGCCGATCGCCCTGCTGGACTCGCTGCGGTTTGGATCGCTGGACGATCCTCGGGCGCGCGCGCAGGCGAACGGTGTCGTGCGGGGGATCGCGGGTTACGGCAATTGCATCGGGGTCCCGACGGTCGGTGGAGAGCTGCTCACCGATTCCGGCTATCGCGGCAACCCGCTGGTCAACGTCGCCTGCCTCGGGTTGGTCCGCCGCGACCACCTCGCACGGTCCCGCGCCGGCGGCCCAGGCAGTGCGGTCGTCTATGCGGGCGCGCGCACCGGCCGCGACGGCATCGGCGGCGCCGCGTTTGCATCCGAAGAACTCAACGCCCAGCGGGACGACCGAGCCGCCGTCCAGCTCGGCGATCCCTTTGCCGGCAAACTCCTCATCGAAGCCACCCTGGAGGCATTGGCCACCGGACAGGTCACCGCCGTCCAGGACATGGGCGCCGCGGGACTGACCTGCGCTGCGAGCGAGATGGCCGCGCGGGGCGGCGTCGGCATGGTGATCGACCTCGATGCGGTCCCGCTGCGCGAGGCCTCGATGCGGCCGGAAGAGATCCTGCGTTCGGAATCGCAGGAACGGATGCTGCTCGTCGTGCGCCCCGGGTCCGAGCGCGCCGTGGTCGAGATTTTCCATCGCTGGGGATTGCAGGCCGCGGGGATCGGGTCCGTCATCGAGGAGCCGGAGCTGCGGATCTTCCATCGCGGGACGGTCGTCGTCTCGCTGCCTCCATACGCTTTGGCCGAAGCGCCCGCGTACCGGCCGGCCGCGTGTGAGCCGATCGGCCTGGCGGCGCGATGGGCGTTGGACGAGTCCGCGCTGTCCACTGTCGATGCGCAAAACGCGCTGCTCCGGCTGCTGGCGCACCCGGACGTGGCCAGTAAACGCGCGGTCTTTCAGCAATATGATTACAGCGTCCAGGTCCGGACGGTGGTGGGCCCGGGCGCGGCCGATGCGGCCGTCCTGAGGGTGATCGAGAGCCCGCCCAAAGGCGTGGCCCTGGCCGTCGATGGAAACGGACGGGTCTGCGCACTCGATCCGTACCGCGGGGCCCGGCTGGCCGTGGCCGAGGTCACCGCCGGACTGGCCTGCGTCGGCGCGGTGCCGTTGGGCATCACCGACTGCCTGAACTTCGGCAATCCGGAAGATCCGGAAGTCTTCTGGACCTTTCGGCAGGCCGTGGCCGGGATCGCCGATGCCTGCCGCGCGCTGCGCGTCCCCGTCGTCGGCGGCAACGTCTCGTTCTACAACGAATCGCCCGAAGGGCCGATCCCGCCCACGCCCGTGGTGGCGGCCGTCGGGCTCATCGATGACGTCACCGTCGCCTGCGGCGCGGCATTTCAGGAAAGCGGCTCCGCCGTTGTGCTCCTGGGCCGGAGTGAGCCGCGGCTGGCCGGCAGTCTGTTCCTCAAGCAGATGCACGGCCTCGCGTGCGGGCGCCCTGAAGACGTGGACTTCGATCTGCACGGTCGGACCCTGACCGTGCTGCGGGAGGCCATCGCGCGCGGCTGGCTGCAGTCGGCGCACGATTGCTCGGACGGTGGGCTCGCGGTGGCGCTGGCGGAATGCGCGATCGGCCGGGGGATCGGCGCAGACTTTACCTTGCCGGATTCCGGACGAGCCGATGCGGCGCTGTTCGGCGAGGCGCCGTCGAGAATTGTGGTCTCGCTGGCGGAGTCTCATCTGGCGGACTTCCGCGATCTCGCTGCGGCGCGCGAGGTACCCTTCGTGCTGCTCGGCCGCACCGGCGGTGATGCCCTGCGGATTACGGTGGCCGACGTGCGTGTGATTGATGCGCCGATCTCGGAGCTGGCACAGGCGCATGATGCGCTGGCGGAGATCTTCCAGTGAGTATGCCCGCATATCCCTCACCCCACCCCTCTCCCCACACCGGTGCAGAGACAGCTGCCGGATACAGGAGCCTGTGGGGAGAGGGAGAGGGTGAGGGGGACACGCTCCACGAAGAGTGCGGCGTCCTCGGCATCTGGAGCGCCGACGGACCGGCGGCGCCGCTGGCGCACATCGGGCTGTATTCGCTGCAGCACCGGGGGCAGGAAAGCGCCGGCATCGCCAGCAGCGACGGCACGCAGACCTTCCTGCACAAGGGGATGGGTCTCGTCGCCCAGGTGTTCGATCAGGCGCGGATCGGCATGCTGCGCGGCCACCAGGCCGTCGGGCACGTCCGCTACTCCACGATGGGTTCGGCCCGGATCGAGAACGCCCAGCCGCTGCGCGTTCCATCGCCGTGGGGCGATCTCTCGCTCGCGCACAACGGGAACCTCATCAACGCCCCGGCCCTGCGCGCGGACCTCGAGGCGGCCGGCGTGCGCTTTACGTCGACCACGGACAGCGAAGTGATCGCGCAGTTGATCGCCACCGCCCCGGTGCCCACGCTGGAAGACGCGATCGGCTACTGCATGGCGCGGATCGAAGGCGCCTACACGGTGACCGCGATGGCCGGCGGGGTGGTGCTGGGCTTCCGCGACGCGTACGCCATCCGGCCGCTCGTCCTCGGCCGCCGCGGCGCCACGTGGATTCTGGCCTCGGAGACGTGCGCCTTCGACCACATCGGCGCGGAGTTCGTGCGTGACGTCGAACCCGGTGAGCTGGTCTTGCTGGACCATGAGGGGATGCGCAGCCGGCAGAGCCTGCCGAAGGTGCGTCACGCGCACTGCGTGTTTGAATACATCTATTTCGCCCGCCCGGATACGGTGCTGGACGACCGGAACGTCCACGTCACCCGGCGGCGGATGGGGCAGATCCTCGCCCGCGAGCATCCGGCCCGCGCGGATCTCGTGATTGCGGTGCCCGATTCCGGCACCTCGGCGGCGATGGGGTTCGCCGAGGCCTCCGGTCTGCCGTTCGAAGTGGGTCTCATCAAGAACCGCTACATCGGCCGGACGTTCATCCAGCCCGATCAGGAGACCCGCGACTTCGGCGTCCGGATGAAGCTCAACGCGCTGCGGGACGTCATCGAGGGACGGCGCCTGGTGCTGGTAGACGATTCCATCGTGCGGGGCACGACCAGTGGGAAGATCGTGCGGATGCTTCGCGCCGCGGGGGCGGCCGCGGTCCACGTCCGCATCTCATCTCCTCCGATTCGGTTCCCGTGCTTCTACGGTATCGACACGAGCAGCCGGGGGCAGTTGGTGGCGGCCACCCATTCGGTCGCGGCGATCACAACCTTGATCGGCGCAGACTCGCTGGGATTTCTCAGCCAGCAGGGGCTGGTGGAAGCGCTGCAGCTGGCGCGAGACCGCCTGTGCATGGCCTGCCTCAACGGCGTGTATCCGACCGCGGTGCCGGCGGAGGCCACCGCCGGTCGCTACGCGCTCGAGGACGCGGCGTGGGAGCTGGAAGCGGTCGGGACGGGAGCGAACGGACGTGAGTGACGCCCGGCTGACTTACAAAGATGCCGGGGTGGATCGCGAGGCCGTGAGCACGCTGCTGGCGGGCAGCCGGGAGAAGATCCGCAGCACCTACTCCGCCGCCGTCATCGGTGATGCCGGGCACTTTGCCGGGCTGTTCCGGCTCCGCGACTTCCGCGATCCGGTGCTGGTCTCATCGATCGACGGGGTCGGGACCAAAGTCCTGCTGGCAAAGGCGGCGGGACGGCTGGAGGTGGCCGGCCGCGACGCAATCGTCCACGGCGTCAACGACGTGGCCGTCGTCGGGGCGACGCCCCTGTTCGCGCTCGACTACCTGGCCGCCGCCAAGATGGAGCCCACCGATGCGGCGTCGATCCTCGAGGGAATCACGGCGGCGTGCCGCGAGGAAGGGGTCGCGCTGCTCGGTGGGGAGACCGCGCAGATGCCCGGGGTCTATGCCGAGCAGGGCATCGACGTGGTGGCCTGCGTGGTCGGAGCGGCTGAGCGCGACCAGGTGTGCGATGGCCGAGCGATCCGCCCCGGCGATGTCGTGCTCGGTCTGGCGTCCAGCGGACTGCACACCAACGGGTACACGTTCGTCCGGGCGCTCATGGCGCGGCGCCGCTGGTCGCTGCGCGACGTCGTCGCGGAACTGGGCGCTGCGCTTCAGGACGCCCTCCTGGTGCCGCACCGTTCCTATCGGAAACCGCTGCAGGCCTTGGTGCGCGCCAACGTGCTGCATGGAGCGGCCCACGTCACCGGGGGAGGCATCGCGGGAAACCTGGTGCGGATCCTGCCCGCCGGGTGCCGCGCACGGATCAATCGCGCGGGCTGGTCCGTCCCGCCGATTTTCTCATTCATCGCACACGCCGGCAGCGTCGAGGTGTCGGAGATGTTCGCGACCTTCAACATGGGGCTCGGCCTGCTGGCCGTGGTTCCCCGCGACCGTGCCGGGCTCGCGGCAGACATGTGCCGTGCGAACGGCGTCGAGGCATGGGTCGTGGGGGAGATAGAAGCGGGCGAGGGAGGAGTAGATCTGCTGTGACCGCCGCGATACGACCAACGACCAACGACCAACGACCAACGATGCGCATCGCCGTGCTGGCCTCCGGGCGCGGCACGAACCTGCAGGCCATCATCGATGCCTGCGATCAGGGCACGATTCCGGGCCCGGTCGTCGCGGTGGTCTCGGATAATCCAAAAGCGGGGGCACTCACGCGGGCCCGGGCGTCGGGGATCCCCGTCGTCGTGCTGTCGCTGCGGACCTTTCCGACTCGCGAGAAATTCGAGCAGCGGCTGGTCGAGGCGCTGCACTCCTACGCGCCTGATCTGATCTGCCTGGCCGGGTTCATGCGCATCCTGAGTCCTTCCGTTGTCCAACAGTTCTCAGGCCGGATCATGAACATTCACCCCGCTCTGCTGCCGGCATTCGGCGGGGTCGGGATGTATGGCGAACACGTCCACCGCGCGGTGTTGGACCGGGGCGTCCGTGTCAGCGGCTGCACCGTCCACTTCGTGGACGACGTCCCCGACGGCGGGCCGATCATCCTGCAAGCTGCCGTGCGGGTCGATGCGGACGACACCGTGGCGACGCTGGCCGCCCGCATCGCCGAGGTCGAACATCAGCTCTACCCAGAGGCGATTCGGCTCTTTGCGGAGGGCCGGCTGCTGATCGACGGACGGCGGGTCCATATCCTGGAGGAACGGGAACGCGGGATCGCGGGAACGTGGGATCGCGACCTTGTCGGGAGCGAGGCAGGCCTTGAGTAATCCGCAGCAGTTGCGACCAACGACCAACGACCAACGACCAACGACTGGAATCCGCAGGGCGCTGATCAGTGTTTGGGACAAGACCGGCCTCCCCGAGCTGGCCGGCGCCCTGGCCGCGCAGGGGGTCGAGATCCTGGCGACCGGCGGGACCGCGCAGGCACTGCGTGAAACGGCCGTGGCCGTGCGGAGCGTAGAAGATCTGACCGGGTTCCCTGAAGTGCTCGGCGGCCGGGTGAAGACGCTCCATCCCGCCATCTTCGGCGGCATCCTGGCGCGCGACGATCCCGCCCACCGGCACGATCTGGAAGCCCACGGGCTGGCGGCGATCGATCTCGTCGTCGTGAACCTCTATCCCTTCGAGCGCAAGACCGCCGCCGGCGATCTCGCCGAGCAGGATGCCGTGGAGCTGATCGATATCGGTGGGGTGTCGCTGCTGCGCGCGGCCGCCAAGAACTGGGAGCGCGTCACGGTCCTGAGCGATCCCAGTCAATATCCCGAGTTCCTCACGCATTGGCAGGCTGAAGGGGGGGTCGCCGGCGACGTACGCCGCCGCTTCGCCCTCAATGCCTTCCGGAGGACCGCCGCGTACGATGCGGCGATCGCCCGCTACTTCGCGGAACGGTCGAACGGCGAGGTATTTCCGGCGCAGCTCGTGCTGCCGTACCGGCGGAAGCAGGACATGCGCTACGGGGAAAACCCCCACCAGCGCGCGGCCTTCTATGCCGGCTATCCGCTGCCAGCAGGGACGATTGCCGCGGCCCGGCAGCTGCAGGGCAAAGAACTCTCGTTCAACAACATCGTCGATCTCGACGCCGCATGGGAAGCGGTGGCGGAGTTTGAGGGCCCGGCCGCGGTAATCGTCAAACACGCGACGCCCTGCGGGGCGGCCGTTGCGGATACGATGCTGGCGGCATACGAGGCAGCGCGCGCCTGCGACCCAATGTCCGCGTTTGGCGGCGTGGTCGCCTGCAACGTTCCCATCGATGAAGCGACGGCTGCGGCAATTCTTGGGATCTTCACGGAGGCCGTCATTGCCCCGGCCATTGAACCGGCGGCCCTGGCGATCTTCAGACGGCGGCCCAACCTCCGAGTGCTGGAAACCGGCGGGCCCGCGTCGCGAGACCGGTTCGAGGCCAAGACGGTATCCGGCGGACTGCTCGTGCAGGAGATCGACGCGGTTGATCTGATCGAGGACCGTCTGACCGTGGTCACGCCGCGGTCGCCCACGCCGCAGGAATTCGCCGACCTGCGTGTTGCCTGGCGGGTGGCGAAGTGGGTGAAGTCGAACGCGATCGTCCTGGCGAAGCAGGGCGCCACGGTGGGGATCGGGGCGGGCCAGCCGAACCGGGTGGGGGCGGTGGAGATCGCGGCGAAGGCCGCCGGCGATCGTGCTCAAGGCGCCGTGCTCGCCTCGGACGCGTTCTTTCCCTTCCGCGACGGCATCGACGCGGCCGCGCGCGCGGGGGTGACCGCCGTGATACAGCCGGGCGGATCGGTGCGTGATGAAGATGTCATCGCGGCGGCGACAGAACACAACCTGGCCATGATCTTTACGGGGATCCGTCACTTCCGGCACTGAGGAGATCTGATGCCTCGACAACTGCTTATGGGTGTGTTGTTGCTGGTCGGAATACTAGTCCTGCCGCCGGGAACGTCCGCCCAACCGCTTCCAGTCGATACCTTCCAGATCATGTTCCGTGAGGGCGAGACTGCCCGATGGGGAACCGGGGCCGGGACGCAGGTCGAGGACACCGTCCAGGTGACACGACTGGAGGGCGGCTCGCCCCTTCCGATGGTCAAACTGGACAACCAGGCGGCGCTGGGAGGAGGACTGCTCATCACCTGCCGCGGATCAGGTGGAACCTTTGACGTAATGTTCGACTACAAGAACCTGAGCGGGGCTTTGGGCCGGCGGACTGACCTCAAACTGTCCTGCCTCCCGCCGTTCGGCCTGCAGCGTGTTCCTGTCAGCCAGCAGCGCACGGTGGACTTCGGCAGCGGCGCCGAGGTGACGAAAGTGGCCGCGACGCCGCCGGGCGGGGGCATCATCGTCCGGCTCGACAACACGCCGCTGCGCGGCGGATTCACGTTCAGCTGCGAAGGACCGTTCGAGGGAAACCTCTCTTACCAGTACCGCTTCCGCGATCCCAAACCGCTGCCGGTGACGCTGGAGGGCACCGTCATCGGAGTCTGCTACGAATTCTAACTAGGCGAACAGCGCGGCGATCAGCGCCCCGATGCTGGTCGTGAGCAGGTTGACCGTGTTGTTCGTGAGGACCCGCCACCGCGCTTCCAGTGTCGCGCCCAGCACGCTGTCCGCGAACATCGCGACTGCTCCAGCGGCCAGGACGCCCCATACCGAGGTCCCCATCAAGAGATTCCCGGCGACGGCGATGACGCCGGCGCCCGCGATCCCTCCGCGCGTCCCCAGCCAGGTGATCCCTCCCGATTGACCCGTCGCGCAGATCTTTCCCGTCGTGATCAGCCGGGGCGGCGTCTTGCTGAGCAGCCCGATTTCCGTCGCCCAGGTGTCGGCCGTCGCGGCCGCGATGGCGCCGGCGTAGGCGGCGGTCACCCACGGGGTGGGACCGGCCGCGTGCAGGACCGCCAGCGCAGCCGCCACGGCTCCGTTCGCCAGGACCTGTCCTGCACTCCGCCCGGCACGATCGGGCTTTGGGACTTTCGTCTCGCCGCCGGCAAACGTGAGGAGGCTGCTCGTGGCGAAAAACAGCAGCAGCAGCACCGCCCAACTCACCCCGCCAAACGCGTAGATCGCCGTGCCGACCACAACCGCGGCGAGCGCCCCGCCGGCCGTGAGCGCATGCGTGCGCCAGCCGAGCCCCGCAGCCGCGGCGCTCAGCAGGCCACCGGTAAGCAGTTGTGTGGTCAGTGGGGGCAATCGGGGCAATCAGTGAGAGCGGGCTATCCAGACTGGGGAAGCAGCATCGTCGATCCCGCCGGCCCGGTGATGGTCGCCGCCACCGCTTCATCCACCGAGGCGAACGTCGGGACGACCGTCAGCACGCCGGCGATCTCCAACAGCCGGCGCGGAGCCGTCCCCGGCCGCGCGACGATCGCCAGGCGCTGTCCGGAGCGCATCAAACGCCCCGCGAACGTCAGCAGCACGTGAATCCCTTTGCTGTCGAAATACGACGTGTCCTCCAGGGAGACGATCACGGCCGGCGCGGCGTTCACCGCGGTGTCGAGCGCCGTTTCGAACTCTTGGGCGTTGGCAATGTCGACCTCCCCGACGATCTCGAGGACCGGCACCTCCCGGTCGCGCCGGAACCTGAACGCGCCTGCCTCGCTCATGGTACGTCCCCTCCGTTCAGATTTTCCTGCACCGTGTCGCCTTCCCTCGTCAGGTCATGACCCGGCAGGGGCATTGTGATCGAGAGTGTGGTACCCGCAGAACTGGTATCGATCTGGACGTCGTGCGCGAGCGCCCGCATGATCTGCAGGCCGCGCCCGCGCCCCTCAGGCCGCCAGGTGCGCCACCGTCCGGTGTCGCGGACTTTGATCGACAGTTCGTCCTCGGTCTGTTCCGCCGTCACGTGCACATCCCCATGCCCGTCGGCATAGGCGTGCTCGATGACGTTGGTCACGGCCTCGCCCACGGCGACTTTGACCGCAAACGCCGTCTCCTCGTCGAACTCCAGCCGGCGGGTCAGATCGTCTACGGCGGCGACGACGGACCTGAAGTTCTCTGGTGTCGCGGGCACGGTCAGTTCCAGGTGTGTGGCGGGCTGAGCAGTGAGGCGGACCGCCAGCACCGCCACGTCATCGGGATTCTTCCGACCACCGAGCACGTGGTCCTGGATCGCCTTGGCCAGCGGTTCCGTGGCGTTGCCGACGGCGGATCGCACCGCGCCGTAGAGCGCCAGCTCACCGCCGACGATGTCTTTGTTGTGCTCCACCAGGCCGTCGGTGTACAGCACGAGCAGGGTTCCGGGGCCGAGGTTCACCTTCCGCGCCACCGGAGAGCGCCATAGTGGCGACCCGAGGGCGATCCCCGTCGACGGCAGAAACGTCACGTCGCCGTCGGGGGTGGCGACGATCGGTCCGGCATGACCGGCGGTGGCATAGGTCAGCGTGCCCGCCGCGGGATCGATCACCCCGACCACCGCGGTGGTCATGTGGGGCGTGTCATCCAGACACAACACCCGGTGCGCGACCTCCAGCGGTTCGGTCGGTGACGGCGATTGGAACATCGTCGCGCGGATCGCCTGGCGGACCTGGCTCATCTTCACCGCGGCCTGCAGTCCCTTGCCGGCCACGTCGCCGACGGACAGGATGAGGCGGCCGTCCGGCAGGCGGAAGGCATCGTACCAGTCCCCGCCGATCTCGGTTTCCAGGCTTCCCGGCGTGTAGGCGGCGGAGAGATCCAATCCCGGTACGTCCGGCAGTTCGGTGGGAAGGAACGCGCGCTGAAACGTCTCGGCGATCCGGTGCTCCCGGTCATACAGCCGCGCGTTATCCACGGCCAGCGCGGCGCGCCGGGTCAGGTCTTCCAGCAGCGGGAGATCGGCCACCGTGAAGCCCGCGCGCCCCCGGTTCCGCAGGAACGTGATCACACCCGTCGTCCGCGCCCGGGCGGTCAGCGGGATGACAATCCGGGACCCGATGTTGATGGCCAGCAGCAACCGCAGATGCTCGTCGTCGCGCGCCCGGAGCGCCCACTCTTCATCCGTGATCTCTTCGGCGACCTCGGACTCGCCGCTGCGAAACACACGGGCCGCGGGGTGGCCGGGGACCCGATCGGGCGGATAGCGGCGGCGCAATTCCGCCAGCAGGGCATGCTGGGCCTCGTCGGTGTGGAACAACGCCACGTCCCGGAAGATGCCGTCGTCATCGGCGAGATCGACGATGCAGCCGTCCGCCATCCCCGGCACGACGAATCTGGTGAGATGGTCCAGCGTGCCGTGCAGATCCAGCGACGCCACCAGGGCCCGGCTGGCATCGGCGAGAAAGCGCAGATCACGGGTGCGTTCCTCGACAACCTGTTCCAACTGCGAGGTGTGGGCCTGCAGCGCCCGCTGCTGCCCCTCGATCGTGCGCCGGAGCCGGCGGGTGTCGATCGCCCGCTGCAGCGAGGCGATGAAATAGTCCCGCTCGATCGGCTTCTGGATGAAGTCGTACGCGCCGCCGCGCAGCGCCTGCACCGTCAGGTCGTGCTCGCCGTGGCCGGTGATCAGCAGGGTGGGGACGTCCGGACGGATCTCGCGGATCCGCGCCAGGAGTCCCAGTCCGTCGATCCCCGGCATCTTGATGTCCGTGACGACGGCGTCGTAGTCGGCGGCCGCCAGACGCTGCAGGGCCAGCGCCGCCGATTCTGCGGTGTCGACCACCACGCCCTCGATGCGCAGCCGGATCGCCTCCGGCAGCGCCCGCAGCAGCATGGTGTCGTCGTCGACCAGTAGGATGCGAGGCATCACAGGAGTGTCGGCTCCGACGGCACCGCGCCGCCGATGGGCAGGTGAATCGCGAAGCTGGCGCCGGCGGCCGAGGGCACGACCTCGATGGTCCCGCCGTGCTCTTTGATAATGCTGTAGGTGATCGACAATCCCAACCCCGTGCCCTGGCCCACTTCCTTGGTGGTGAAGAATGGATCGAAGATCCGCTGCTCCAGCCCTTTGGGAATGCCCGGCCCGCTGTCGCTGACCGTCACGAGGATCTGACTCTGCCGGATCGCGCTGCGGATCGTGATCTCCCGCACCGGATTGCCGGTCAGGGCGTCGCGGGCGTTGGTGAGGAGGTTGAGGAAGACCTGTTCCAGCTGAATGGGATTGCCGACCACAATCGGTTCCGGGCTGAACAGGTGCAGCCGCACGGCGATTTCCCGCAGCCGCAGCTGTTCCTGCATCAGCGACAGCGCCCGCTCGATGACCTGGTTGATGTAGACGCGCTCCCGGGTCACCGTCGCGGCCCGGCCGAACATCCGCAGATGCGTGATGATTTCGGTCGCCGTGCGCACCTGGTGCAGCGCGTTCCCGAGATCGGCCAGCAGGCGGTCGGTGTCCAGGCGGCCCAGCTTGACCAGGTCGACGGCGTTGCCGATGAACAGCCCGATGTTGTTGAGGGGGTTGTTCAATTCGTGCGCCACGCCGGTGGTCAGCTCGCCGAGCGTGGCCATCTTGCCGGCCTGGACCAACTGCTCCTGCTTTTCACGGAGTTCCAGTTCTCGCCGCTGCATCTCGTCGGTCGTTTTCCGCAGGTCGTCCATGATGTGGATCATGGCCTTGCGCGAGCCTTCCAGCTTGAGGTTGGAGGTGCGGATGTCCTGCAGGATGTGCAGCAGCGCCCGGCGGGAGTTGTCCAGCCGCTCGGTCTGGCGGCCCAGGCGCCGGCGGTCACTCTCGTAGTCGCCCAGGATGTGGAGCATGGCTTTGCGCTGGCTGGACAGCCGCGTGTTGAGCTCGTGCAGGTCGCTCATGATGTGGAGCAGGGCCCGGCGCTGTTCTTCGCGCTGGCGCAGCCGCTGCTCGAGCTCGGCGATCCGCGCGTGCAACGCATCGACCGCGCTGCGCAGATGAACGGGGTCATCCGCCGACCGCGGGGAGATCCTGACCGGCTGGGTCGCGAGGCTCACGTCGTGAATGGCCGCTCGGGGCGCACCCGCTCCATTTCTCGCCGCAGGGAATCGAGCTCTTTTTCCAGCGCGATCATCTTCAGTTCGCGGCCGACGACGACTTCTTCGAACTTCTCGAGGTCGAGGATCTTCTCCTGAAGCTCGGTTTTCGATTTCTCCAGGTCGCGCACGACCTGCTCGTAGGACCGCATATCGCGCAGGATGCCGATGGCGCCGATCACGTTGCCGTCGAGGTCGCGCAGAGCCGACGCGTTCAGCGTGGTCGGGATGACCTCGCCGCCGGCGCTGCGGGGGTTCAGGCGCACGTTGCGCGACACGCCTTTCTCGACGACCTCGCGCAGGGCCGCGGTGAACTCGCGGACCTCTTCCGGGACGATGAACCGCAGCAGGGACTGCTCCACCAGTTCGTCCGGCCGGAACCCCAGCAGGGAGAAGACCGCGTCGTTGGCCTGGAGGATCTTGCCTTCCAGGTCGGAGACGAACACCGGGTCCGGGGCGTTTTTGATCAGCGACTCCGCGTAGGCACGGGCTTTGTCGAGTTCGCGCATGTCGCGCAGCACGCCGATCGCACCGATCACTTTCCCGTCGAGATCGCGCAGGGCCGCCGCGTTCAGGGTCGTCGGGATGATCTCGCCGCCGGCGCTGCGGGGATTGAGGCGGGCGTTGCGGGTCACGCTTTTTTCGACCACCTCGCGCAGGGCGGCGGTGAACTCACGCGTTTCTTCGGCGCTGATAAACCGCGACAGCGACTGCTCGATGACCTCATCGGGGCGGAACCCGAGCAGTTTGTACACCGCGTCATTGGCCTGGAGGATCTTGCCTTCCAGGTCGGCGACGAACACCGGGTCCGGGGCGTTTTTGATCAGCGACTCCGCGTAGGCGCGCGCTTTGTCCAGTTCGCGCATGTCGCGGAGCACACCGATCGCGCCGATCACCTTGCCGTCGGGATCGCGCAGGGCCGAGGCGTTCAGGGTCGTGGGGATGATCTCGCCGGTGGCGCTGCGGGGGTTGAGGCGCGCGTTGCGCGTCACGCCCTTTTCGACCACCTCGCGCAGGGCGGCGGTGAACTCGCGGGTCTCTTCGGCGGAGATGAACCGCGACAGCGACTGCTCGATCAGTTCATCCGGGCGGAACCCCAGCAGTTCCGACACGGCCTCGTTCGCCTGGAGGATCTTGCCTTCCAGGTCCGACACGAAGACCGGGTCGGGAGCGTTGGCAATGATGATGTTGGCATCGAGCGATCGGTGGGTCCGATCACCGTTGGGGCCGTTGGGAAATCGAGTCTGGGGAGCCTCAAGGACTCTGCCGGTAGTGGGCAAATCGAGCTTCTTTCGTGGAACACGGGCCATGTGCCGCCCCTCCCTCGCCAGAAGGATACAGACGGGCGGATTTTCCCCTGGCGTGAGTTGGGCTAAACGTCAGCGGGCAGGCAACTTGCGCCCCGCGCAGCCCCTTCCAGGCTGTTGACAAGGCCTTCCCGCTTCGGGTATGGTAGGGAAGCCGATTGGTGGGGTCGCATCCCACCTTGAACCTTGACAACTGCATAGTGGTAAGGGAGCCGTAATGCACACCCCCCTCCTACGAAGTCTCCCCGGCGGGTCCGAAAGGATCAGGCCGGGCGTCGTTTCGTATGGGGGATGTTGGTTCCTCGGAAAATAGTCCTTTGAGGAAGTTTCCGACGGAGAGTTTGATCCTGGCTCAGGACGAACGCTGGCGGTGTGCCTCAAACATGCAAGTCGAGCGAGGGTTGGCTGCCCCGCAAGGGGCGGTTCAACTCTAGCGGCGAACGGGTGAGTAA
>DASXUC010000121.1:0-28195 GCA_036505015.1 bacterium
GTCGATTGCAGCCGGGTCGAGTACTTCGATCTCGCCGGGGTACATGTGCTCGAGCATCTCTACGCGCGTTCTGCGGTTCGCCGCTCCATCGTCCTGGCCGATCTCCCGCCGCACGTCCGGCGTGTGCTGGAGCTCGCCGGGGTGACGCGGACCCTGCGGGTCGCCGCCACGGTGGATGAGGCGCTCGCAATGCTGGGCGCCGGCGCCGAATCGGACGAGACCGATTGACAGGATTCGAATCCCAGGGCTACGATTACAGCCAGCACTACCTAAGACTCGCAGTGGTCTGGGGCAGGGTGAGCCCGGTGGTTTCGGGCAATTCCCGATCGGCGGTGACAGCCCGTGAGGACCCGCAGGGGTCCGTGGCCCGGTGGAATTCCGGGGTCGACGGTACAGTCCGTATGAGGTGAACGCTGCGAGAGACCGGCGCCCATGCGCCCCGGGGACGCCCGACATCGGGCGTCTTTTGTTTTGGGTGACCCAGGTAGATGCGGAGGAGGGGATAGCTGTGAAGACCAGAGATCTGGCCGCGGCCGCCATTTTCATCGCGCTGACCTTCGTCGTGACCCGGTACACGGTGATCCCGATCCCGGCCACCAAAGGGTACTTCAACCTGGGCGAGGTCGTGATCTACATCGCCGCTATCGTCTTCGGGCCGTTCGTGGGTGCGGCCGCTGGCGGGATTGGGTCCGCCCTCGCCGATATTGCTGCCGCCGCGTCGCAGTTTGCGCCGTTCACTCTTGCCGTCAAGGGCCTTGAAGGATATCTTGTCGGCCGTCTGGCCGGAGCAACCACTCCATCCCGCATTGCTGCCGCGGTCGCCGGTGGGGCCGTGATGGTTGGGGGATACTTTCTCAGCGAGGTGCTATTCGCGAAGACTCTCGGCATCGCTCCAACACCTGGCGCAGCGGTCGGCGCCGCGCTGACCGAGGTACCGTTCAACCTTGTCCAAGTCGCCGCCGGCGTCATCGTGGCTGTGCTTGTGACCGCGCGGCTTCGTGGTGTAGCGGCGGCACGGGCCCGGTGAGACCCGGCAAGGTCTCCCCTGAGATCCTTCGGGATCTGGTCTTTCCGTTTCTGATCCGGCGGGCCGACGTGCTCGTGCACGCCGGGGTGGGACAGGACGCCGCGGTGCTGGACTTCGGCCCCTGGGCGGTCGTGCTGACCTGTGATCCCATTACCGGAGCCCGGCAGCATCTGGGCCGGCTGGCGGTGCACATCACCTGCAACGATCTGGCGACAACCGGAGCGGAGCCCGTCGCCCTGCTGCTGACCCTGCTGCTGGACACCGGGGGACCGCAGGCCGCACTGGAGGCCATCATGCACGAAGCGGGTGCGGCGGCGGCCGCACTAGGCGTCGAAATCGTGGGGGGCCACACTGAGGTCACACCGGGGATCGACCGGCCCATCGCCATGACCGCCGGGATCGGCCGGGTGCGGAAAGACGATCTGGTGACCAGCCGCGGCGCGAAACCGGGCGACACCGTTCTGCTGACCAAGGGCGCGGCCATCGAGGGGACGGCCATTCTGGCGGCGGACGCCGCCGGCAGGCTCCGCGGCCGCGTAGACGATGCCGTGTTGGCTCGGGCCCGGGGGTTCATCGAGCGTATCAGTGTCGTGCCCGAGGGCATGATCGCCGCGCGCTATGGCGCCACCGCGATGCACGATGTGACCGAAGGCGGCGTGCTTGCCGGGGCGTGGGAGCTCGCAGAGGCCGCCGGCCTTGGCATCGAGATTCACGCAGAGGCGATTCCGGTGCTCCCGGAGACTGCCGCGATTTGCTCTGCGCTGGAGGCGGATCCGCTCGCGCTGGTGGGCTCCGGCGCCATGCTGATTGCCACCCGCACGCCGGAGCGCACGCAGGAAGCGCTGACGGGCAGCGGCATCCCGACCGCAGCGATCGGGGTCATGACCGAAGAACGCAAGGCGATCGTCGGTCCGGCCGGTGCGCGCGAGCTGGTGCCGCCTCCGCGTGATGAGCTGTGGCGGATCTTGGAGCAAGCGAGTACACTGAAGGCAACCGAATAGTCCGTCAGAGGGGGAGCTCGGAGGAACCGGGCTGAGAGTGCGCCTGCCGGCGCAGACCCTTCGTACCCGATCCAGGTAATGCTGGCGTGGGGAAATCTGAAGCACAACGCCGCATCCGACTCCGGGACGCGGCGTTGTGCATGAGGGGAGTGACGTCGATGAACAGGCAATCCGTGCAGCGGCTGGTGGAGACCGCGGTCGCGCTTGCGCTGTCGGGCGTGCTGCATGCTTTCAAGGTCTACCAGATGCCCCAGGGAGGCTCAATCACCCTTGGCAGCATGGTTCCGATCTTCTACATCGCCCTGCGGTGGGGCGGCGGGTGGGGAATTCTGACCGGCGTACTGGCGAGCGGGATTATCTACCTGACCGAGCCGGTGTTCGTGCACCCGCTGCAGGTCATCCTGGATTATCCGATCGCCTTCGGGGTGTTGGGCGTGGCCGGCTTTTTCCGCACCCAACCGGTCTTCGGGATTATCGTTGGCGGCGTTGGCCGATTTGCGGCCCACTTCCTATCGGGGGTGGTCTATTTCGCGTCCTACGCTCCAAAAGGCGTCTCACCGGTGGCGTACTCGGCGGCCTACAATGCCAGTTACATGGTCCCAGAACTCCTCTTCAGCATCATCCTGACTATCATCGTCCTGCGGATCATGCAGCGGGCCAGGCCGGTCCCGCAGGCGTGACCCGTGCAGTCATCATCGCCAATGGGCGGGTGCGCCCGTCGGCGGCGCTGCGCGACCTGGTAGCGCAGGCAGACCTCCTGATCTGCGCCGACGGCGGACTGCGCCACGCCCGGGCACTGCGGCGGGCCCCACAGATCGTGGTGGGGGACTTCGACTCTGCACCTGCCGCGTTGACGGCGTGGGCGCGGCGGCACGGCGCGGAGTTTGTGCGCTATCCGCCGGCCAAGGACAAGACCGATACCGAGCTGGCCCTCGAGGCAGCTATCGCGCGCGGCGCGCAGGAAGTCGACTTCATCGCGGTCGGCGGCGGCCGTCCGGATCACGCCCTGGCGAACCTGCTGCTGCTGGTGACGGCGCGCCGCGGGGGCGCGCGCGCGTGGATCCACGACGGGCGGGCGCTGATCTTCCTGATCGACAGCGGGCAGCCGCTGCCGGCGCGCCGAGGCGACGTCCTGTCGCTCATCTCGCTGACTGAGACTTCGGAGGGCATCTCCACCGCAGGACTACGGTATCCGCTGGCTGACGGTACCCTGACGTTGGGATCCTCCCTTGGGATCAGCAATGAGGTCGTCTCGACGCCCGCCACCGTGTCCGTGCGAACGGGTCTCCTCGTGGCGTTCCTAGTGAGGGTGCTTGATCTTCGTCTAGAATCGAGCATCTAGAATCTGGAATCGGATTTTCTGAGGTAAGGTGTGACCGACTATCTGGTTCGAAGCATCAGCGCCGACGGCACGGTGCGCGCCCTTGCCGCGGTTACGACCTCGACGGTCGAGCGTGCCAGGCGGCGGCACCGCACGGCTCCGACCGCGACAGCTGCGCTGGGCCGGACGCTGACCGCTGCGGGCCTCCTGGGGGCGACGCTGCGAGACGGTCAGACCGTGATGCTGCGCGTCCTCGGCGACGGACCGCTCGGCGGCGTTCTGGCCAGCAGCGATGCGGGGGGAGCCGTGCGCGGGTACGTGGCAAACCCGGAGGTCCATCTGCCACCCACGCCAGCCGGCAAGCTGGATGTCGGCGGAGCGGTGGGGCGGGGGACATTCCATGTCACCATGGATCTAGGCATGCGCGCGCCGTATCATGGCAGCGTGCCCCTGGTCTCCGGCGAGATCGGCGAAGACCTGGCATCGTACCTGGTAACCTCGCATCAGATCCCGTCGGTCGTGGCTCTCGGTGTGCTCGTCTCACCCGACGAGCGGGTGCTGGCATCGGGCGGGCTGATCGTGCAGCTGCTGCCCGGCGCCGGGGACGCGGTGGCCCGGCATCTGGAGGATCGGGCGCGCGCCCTCCCCGCCATCACATCCATGATCAGCAGCGGACGGACGCCTGAAGACCTGGTCGCCGCGGCCGTGGGAGACCTGCCGACGGAGATCGTGGACCGAAAGGTGGTTCGGTTTCGGTGCCGCTGTTCATTAGCCCGCGTGCGGAGCATGCTGGTGTTGCTCGGCGCGAAGGAACTGCGCGAGATTGTGCAGGAGCAAGGCCAGGTCGAGGTACGATGCAACTTCTGCGCGCGACGCTACGGGCTCAACGCGGCGCAGGTGGAAGATCTGATTGCCGGGATGCGGGTGCAGTAGATCAGGCCGTACGCTGCAGGCGCCCCGATTTGAGGCAGGTCGTGCAGACCACCATCCGCCGCTTCGTCCCACCCACGACCCCGTGGACCCGTTGCAGATTGGGCATAAACCGGCGCTTCGTTTTCACCTTGGAGTGGCTGACCGAGTAGCCGCTGGCCGGCCGCTTACCGCAGATTTCACAGACTCGAGCCATTACGAAACCCCCAAGACACGTTCATCGTTCGTGGTTCGTCGAAGAACTTGCCAAGTGTAACACAAGCACCGCACAAGGAGAAGACCAGAGGGCGCGTTGAACAGTAGCGCAGATGGCCACGACGCGCCGCGGCGCTGTCCCTGTCACGTCACACAGGCGGACGGTCCGTGACCCCTCACCCCTCGAGGTACCGGCGCAGTTCGTAAAAGGCGTCGGCCCGGTACGCGCGGCGCAGCTGGCCCGCCTCGGTCTGAACACAGTCGACGATCTCCTGCACCATAAGCCCGCCCGTTATGAAGACCGCAGCCGCATCGCCCCCATTGCGTCGCTCACACCCGGCGTGCGGCAGACCACCCAGGGCACCGTGGTCGCGGTGAGCGAGCGCCGCCACGGGACGTACCAGTTTCAGGTTGCCCTGCATGACGACAGCGGCGTGCTGCAGGCGACCTGGTTCGGACAGCGGTATTTGCGGCGGGTGATCCGCCGCGGCGTGCGCCTCATCGTCTACGGCCGGGTGGATCGGTTCGGCGGCCTGCAGATGGTGGTCGATGATTTCGAGATCCTCAGCGGGGACGAGGAGGATACACTCCATACCGCGCGGATCGTCCCGGTGCATCCGGCCACGGAGGGACTGACGCCTCGGACGCTGCGCACGATCATTGCGCAGGCCCTGGAGACGTACGCCGCGGCGATGCCGGAGGTCCTGCCTGAGCCGGTCCGCGCCCGCTATGGATTCCCCGCTGTGGCCGAATCACTGCGCGCGCTGCATTTCCCGCCGACGCTGGCCGAGGCGGACCGCGCCCGGGCGCGCCTCGCGTTCGAAGAACTCTTCGTGCTCCAAAGCGGCCTGCTGGCGCGGAAACACGCGCTGGACAGCATCGACAAAGGCCTGCGGTACCCCAACGCGGACACACTCCTGGAGCAATTCATCCGCACGCTGCCGTATCAGCTCACCCCCGCCCAGCAGCGCGCGTTGGACGAACTGGTGCGCGACCTCCACCGCAGCCGGCCCATGAACCGCTTGCTGCAGGGGGACGTCGGGTCCGGGAAGACGGTCGTGGCCGCCGCCGCGCTGTGGCTGGCGATCGGCAGCGGCGCGCAGGCCGCGCTGATGGCGCCCACGGAGATCCTGGCCGAGCAGCACTACCTCACACTGCGTCGGCTGCTGGTGCCGCTGGAGGTGAACGTGGCCTTCCTCTCCGGCGGGGGGACGAAGCGCGCCCGAGAGGCCGTGCGGCGGGACATCGCCGCCGGCACCGTCGATCTGGTCGTTGGCACCCATGCCCTGCTGGAACAGGCGGTGGATTTTAGGCGGTTGGGCGTGGTCGTCGTCGATGAGCAGCACAAATTCGGTGTCATGCAGCGGGCCGCCCTCCGCCGCAAGGGATTCCATCCGGACGTGCTGGTCATGACCGCCACGCCGATCCCGCGCACGCTGTCGATGACGCTGTACGGGGATCTGGACGTGTCCATCCTCGACGAGATGCCCCCCGGGCGGGGCGCGATCAAGACCTACGTGCGCGGTCCGGAGAAGCGCCCCGAGGTCTACGCGTGGGTCCGCGAGCAGGTCCTCGACGGGCGGCAGGCCTATGTCGTCTGTCCGTTGATTGAGGGTTCGGAGAAACTGCAGGCTGAGGCCGCCGTCGCGCTGGCCGAGCGGTTGGGGCGCGACGTATTTGCGGGCCTCCCGGTGGCGCTGCTGCACGGGCGAATGAGCGCGGACGGCAAAGAGACGGTGATGGACCAGTTCCGCGCGGGGGAGATCAAAGTGCTCGTGGCGACGTCGGTGATCGAGGTCGGCATCGACGTCCCCCAGGCGACGATCATGGTGGTCGAGGATGCCGACCGCTTCGGATTGGCGCAGCTTCACCAGCTGCGCGGCCGGGTGGGGCGGGGAGCCGACACGTCGTTCTGCATCCTGCTTACGTCGCCCAAGACCGACGCCGCCCGGGAGCGCATGGACGTGATGGGACAGACGCGTGACGGGTTCGTCATCGCCCAGAAGGATCTGGAACTGCGCGGTCCGGGGGAGATCTTCGGCACCCGGCAGCACGGACTGCCCGAACTGCGCATCGCCGATCTCCTCACAGACCTCCCCTTGCTGGAAGCCGCCCGCCAGGACGCGGGGGAGCTGATCGCGCGCGATCCTCACCTCGAGGATGCGGACCATCGGGCGCTGCGGGACGTCGTGCAGGCCCGCTTTGCGGCGCGCAGTGGGACTGTCGCGGTCAGCTGACTCCCGGCGCGGCCCCCCTCGCCGCGGGCGGGAGGTACGGCCGACCTCGGGGCTGGTCCGCGAGGCGCTGTTCAACATCCTGGCCGGCCGCCTGCGGCTCGAAGGCGCGCGGGTCCTCGATCTGTTTGCCGGAACCGGGGCGTTGGGACTGGAGGCGTTGCGCCGCGGAGCGCTGTTTGTGATTTTTGTGGAACACGATCGCGTCTTGGCCGAGGCGATCCGGACGCGCGGGAAAGCGGCCGGGTGGGGCGATCGCATCGAGCTCTGGCGGCGGGACGCGGTCGCCGCCGTCCATGAGCTTGGGCGGACGGCCCGCCAGTTCGACCTGATCCTGCTGGATCCGCCGTACGGACGGCAGTGGATTCCCAAAACCCTGCATGCCGTCGCCGTCGATGGGATTCTTGCCCCCAGCGGTACCGTTGTGGCCGAAGGGCACTGGCGCGACCAGCCGCCGGCCGACGGATTGACCTGCACCCGGGAGGCGCGCTACGGCGAGACGACGCTGTGGTTCTTTGAACACGCGAAGGAGGAGTCCCCACCATGACGACGGCGGTCTATCCGGGGAGTTTTGATCCGATCCATCTCGGGCACCTGGATGTGATCACCCGCGCGGCCCGCGTCTTCGAGACGGTGGTCGTCGCAGTGGCGAAGAACTCCGAGAAGGCGCCGCTGTTTACCATCGAGGAACGGCTGGACATGCTGCGTGAAACGACGCAGCACCTGACTGGTGTGAAAGTGGAGAGCTACGATGGCCTCACCGTGGAGTACGCGACCCAGCAGGGGGCGAGGGTCCTGGTGAAAGGTCTGCGGGCGATCGCGGATTTCGAATACGAACTGAAGCAGGCGGCCATGAATCAACGCCTGCAGCCGGAACTGGACACGATCTTCTTCATGACCACACCGGCTTACTATTTCCTGTCCAGCAGCCTGATTCGCGAGGTGGCCCGCCTGGGCGGCGAGGTCGCCGGGCTTGTCCCACCCGGCATTGAGATGCGCCTCCGCGCGAAGTTCCCCCGGCGCTGACCATGCGACCCGCCCCCCAGCGCGAATCGGTGATGGAACTGCTGGACCGCATCGAAGGGCTGATGCAGCGCAGCGCGGCCGTGCCCCTGACCGACAAGAAGATGGTCGATGCTGCGGCCGTGCTCGGCCTGCTGGAGATGATCCGGTCCGTGCTGCCGCTGGAACTGCACGACGCGCACCGGCTGGCTCAGGACATGGAAACCCGCCACCGCGGGGCGCAGGATGAAGCCCGGCAGCTGGTGGAAGAAGCGCAGGCCACGGCGCGCAAGATGGTGGAGCAGAGCGAAGTCCTGCACGAGATTCGCCGCCGCGCGGAAGACCTGCTGGCCCAAGCCCGCTCCGATGCCCGCGCGACGCGGGATGGCGCCGACGCCTACGCCCGACAGGTCCTCGATGAATTGGAAGATCACGTCACCCGCATCCTCGAGGCGATCCGCAAGGGACGCGATCTGTTGCAACAGGGCGGCGAGTAAGCCTATAATGAATGGATTTCGCCAACGGTGGTGCAGTGGTGCGAATCGATGTGGGCGCGCTGACGGCCGGTCAGGTGGTGCGCACCTCCTTCGATGAACACGTCGCCAGCGGCAGCACTGATCTCGTCCTCGATGGCCCCGTGACGGGGGAGCTCGAAATCGCCCGCACGACGTCATCTGTGCGGTTGCGGGGCACGGTGCGGACGGCGGGGAGGATGGTGTGCAGCCGCTGCCTGACCGCGTTCTACCGGCCGCTGCAGGCGACGCTGGACGAGGATTTCCCGATCGGCGCCACCGGCAGCGCGCATGCCGACGCGGACCTGGGGCTTCGCGACGGGCCCGAGCCGGTGCTCGATGTCAGCGAGGTGCTCCGCCAGCATCTGCTCCTGGCTGCGCCGATGGCGCCGCTGTGCAGGCCGGAGTGCCGGGGCCTCTGTCCGGTATGTGGAGTCGACCGGAACGAGGCCGACTGCGGACACGATGCCCGGCCGGTCGATCCCCGGTGGGGGCCACTTGCAAAGCTGATTCACGAAATTTGAGGGGGTGAGCATGGGGATCCAGAAACACCGACGGTCTCGGAAATCCGGCGCCACGCGTCGGGCACATTGGAAGGCAAACGTGCCCACGCTCGTTGACTGCCCGCAGTGCCACAATCCCATGCGCGCGCATCGGGTCTGTCCCACCTGCGGGTACTATGCCGGCCGCCAGGTGACCGAGGTCGAGGAAACCGAGTCCAAGCGGAGTTGAACGTCGACGGTTGAAGGTCCGCACTCATAGATGACGATCCGCATCGCCGTCGATGCGATGGGCGGTGATCACGCCCCCCGGGCCGTTGTGGAAGGCGCGGTAGCCGCGGCGCGCGATCTGGGGGTACGGATCCGGCTGGTCGGGCCCGAAGGAAAAGTGCGGGCCGAGCTGGCGCGTTTCGCATCCGTCCCAGACGGCATCGATGTCATCGACGCCCCCGAAGTCATCGAGATGCATGAATCCCCGGCCATGGCGCTGCGCCGCAAGCGGCGCGCCTCGATCGTGGTGGCGATGGATCAGCTGCGCGACGGGGGGGCGGATGCCGTCGTCGGCGCGGGCCACACCGGCGCGGCGATGGGCGCGGCGCTGCTGCGGGTCGGCACGATTCCCGGGATCGACCGCCCCGCCGTCGCCACGGTGATGCCCACGCTGGCCGACCACCCGACGATCCTGCTGGACGTCGGGGCGAACGTGGACAGCCATCCGGCCAACCTGCAGCAGTTCGCGCTGATGGGCGCGGTGTACGCCCGGCTGGTGCTGGGCATCGAGGTGCCGCGGGTCGGCGTCCTCAGCAACGGCAGCGAAGAAGGGAAGGGCAACGAACTGACGATTCGGACGGCTCCGCTGCTGCGCGCCTCGGGGTTGAACTTCACCGGCAACGTCGAGGCGCGCGACTTCTTCTCGGGCGATGCCGACGTCGTCGTCTGCGACGGGTTCGTGGGCAACGTGATGCTGAAATTCGGTGAAGGGTTCGCGTTCGCCATCCGCGCCATCGTGAAGGCCGAACTGGCGGGCTGGCGCGGCAAACTCCTGCGACTGTACATGGCCCCGCTGGTGGGCAAGATCCTCCGGCTCTACCGCCGCGTCGACTACCGGGAATACGGCGGCGCGCCCCTGCTGGGCATCAACGGGGTCTGTGTGGTGGCGCACGGCAGCAGCAACGCCCGCGCCATTCGCAACGCGATCCGTGTGGCCGCGGACGGCGCCGCGCAGGGGTACGTTGCGGAAATCAAGGCGCAGATGCCGCTGATGGAACGTGCCAGCGCCGCCGCGTTGGGTGTGCGGGCAGTCGAGCGCAACGCCGAGGAGGGTCGGGGATGAGAGGATCAACGATCGCCGGAATCGGCCGGTATGTCCCCGAGCGCGTGCTCACCAACGCCGAGCTGGAGCGGATGGTGGACACCAGCGACGAGTGGATCATGACCCGCACCGGGATCCGTGAGCGCCGCATCGCCGCCCCGGAGCAGGCAAGTTCGGATCTCGCCTACGAGGCGGCGCAGGAAGCCCTGGCCCACGCGGGTATGGCCGCCGCCGACCTCGACCTGATCATCGTCGGCACCGCCACCCCGGACATGCTGTTTCCGGCGACGGCCTGCGTGCTGCAGGACCGGCTGGGCGCCCGCGGCGCCGGAGCGTTCGATCTCTCCGCGGCCTGCAGCAGTTGGGGGTACGCCACGGCGATGGCCCATGGGTACATCGCCAGCGGCGGGGCCCGCAACGTCTTGGTGGTGGGCGCGGAAACCCTGTCCAAGATTACCAACTGGAAGGACCGCAATACGTGCGTCTTGTTCGGCGATTCGGCGGGGGCGGTCGTGATGACCCCGGCGGAACGTGGGCAGGGCTTCCTGTCCTTCTACCTCGGGGCCGACGGCGCCGGCGGCCCGCTGATTGCACTGCCCGCCGGCGGTTCGCGCATTCCGGCCAGTTTTGAGTCGGTGGAGCGGGAACAGCACTATCTGCGGATGAACGGGCGGGAAGTGTACAAGTTTGCCGTGCGCTGCATTCCCAAAGCGATCGAAGAAGCGGCCACCCGGGCGGGGGTGGCGCTGGAGGACGTGGACTACTTCATCCCGCACCAGGCGAATATCCGCATCATCGACGCGGCCGCGGAGCGGCTGGGTCAACCCCGCGAGAAATTCTTCGTCAACGTGCAAAAATACGGCAACACGTCCTCCGCGTCGGTGCCCGTCGCCTTGTATGAGGCCGTGATGGACGGGCGCATCAAGGCGGGGGATTTGATCATCATGGTGGCCTTCGGGGGCGGCCTCACCTGGGCATCGTCTGCGATCCGCTGGACGCTGCCGGCGATGAACCGGCATTCGTGATCGCGTGGATCTTTCCGGGGCAGGGCGCGCAGGTCGTGGGGATGGGCAAGGAGATGGCGCGTGAGTTTCCACGCGCCCGCGAGGTGTTCGAGCGCGCCGATGCCGCCCTGGCACTGGACCTGGCCCGGATTTGTTGGGACGGTCCCGACGAAACGCTGAAGCAAACCGAGATCACCCAGCCGGCGCTGCTGACGACAAGCGTCGCCTGCCTGACCGTGCTGCGGGACGCGGGCCACCGCCCGGCCATCGCCGCAGGGCTCAGTCTGGGGGAGTACACCGCGCTGGTCTGCGCCGGGGCGCTGGACTTCGACGATGCGGTGCGCACCGTCCGCAGCCGCGGCCGGTTCATGCAGGAGGCGGCGGCGGGGAAGACGACCGCGATGGCCGCCATCCTCGGGCTGGATGCCGATGCCGTGCGCCGGGTGTGCGCCGAGGCGTCCGCGGCGGGGGTCGTGGAGCCGTCCAACTTCAACAGTCCGGGGCAGGTCGTCATCGCCGGGGAAGAAGCCGCCGTCGTGCGGGGGATTGCCCTGGCGAAGGCGGCGGGCGCGCGCCGCGCCGTGATGCTGCCCGTGAGCGCCCCATTCCACACGAGCCTGATGGCACCCGCGGCGGAACGGCTGGCGGAAACGCTGGCCTCGGTCCCCATCACCACCCCGTCGCTGCCGGTGGTGAGCAATGTCACCGCAGAGGCGGTGACCTCTGCCGATGATATCCGGCGGCTGCTGGTGGCCCAGGTCGCCAGCCCGGTGCGCTGGGATGATTCCGTCCGCACGATGGCCCAGGCCGGGGCGGACGTGTTCGTGGAAATTGGACCCGGAGCGTCGCTGAGCGGGATGGTCCGCCGGACGGTCGAGGGCGCCCGCACGTTGAGCGTGGAGGATCCGGCCTCGCTGCAGGTGACGCTGGGCGCGCTCAGTGCCGGCGATGGGTAAACTGGACGGGAAGGCCGCGGTCGTGACCGGTGCCTCCGGGGGCATTGGACAGGCCGTGGCGCTGGCGCTGGGGCAGGCCGGCGCGGCGGTGGCCGTGCATTACAGCACGAACAAGGCCGCCGCCGATCGGGTCGTCGGCGACATCGAGCAGCGGGGAGGGCGCGCGGTCAGCCTCCAGGCGGATCTCACCTCGCCGGAGGCGGCGCAGCGGCTGGTCGCCGCGGCGAAAGACCGGCTGGGGGCGCTGCATGTGCTGGTCAACAATGCCGGCATCACCAAAGACACGTTGCTGCTGCGCATGCGCGACGAGGACTGGGACAGCGTGCTGAACACCAACCTGACGGCGACGTTCCACTGCACGAAAGCCGTGCTGCGCGAGATGCTGCGCCAGCGAAGCGGGCGGATCATCAACATGACCTCGGTCGTCGCCCAGATCGGGACGGTGGGACAGGCCAACTACATCGCGGCCAAAGCCGGCATCATCGGGTTCACGAAGGCCGTGGCGCGGGAGGTGGGCTCCCGCGGCATCACCGTGAACGCCGTGGCACCGGGGTTCATCGCCGCGGGCATGACCGAGCGATTGCCCCGGGAGGTGGTGGCATCCTACCTGCAGCAGGTTCCCCTAGGACGGGCAGGGAAACCTGAGGAAGTGGCCGCGGTCGTCACGTTCCTCGCGTCCGACGACGCGGCCTACATCACGGGGCAGGTCATCAACGTTGATGGCGGCCTCGTGATGCGTTGAAACTCACGGCGGGGGTGGACGGGAAGATGGCATCAGCATTCGATCGCGTGAAAGGCATCGTCGTCGAGCAGTTGAACGTCGCGCCCGATGAAGTCACCGCCGAGGCCTCGTTCATTGAGGATCTGGGCGCGGACTCGCTCGACGTCGTGGAGCTGGTCATGGCGCTGGAAGAAGAGTTCGGGGTCAGCATCGCCGACGAGGACGCGGAGAAGATTGTCACCGTGGGCGACGCGGTGAAATACATCGAAGCCCATGCGGGAGAGAGCACTGCCGGGTAATCGGGCGGACTCGGGTCGGGCCGTCGCCGGGAGGCGGCGCAGGTGACCGACCGGCGCGTGGTCGTGACCGGCCTGGGTGTCGTCAGTCCCATCGGGACCGGCACCGAGGCCTTCTGGCAGAGCCTCATGCAGGGCCGCAGCGGGGTGGGGCGCGTGACCCGCTTCGACGCGTCGGAACTGGAGACGCAGATCGCGGCGGAGGTCGAGGATTTCGACCCCACCGCCTACATGGACAAGAAGGAAGCCCGCCGCAACGACCGCTTTGTGCAGTTCGCCTATGCGGCGTGCCGCATGGCCCTCGACGACGCCGGATTTGCCATTACCCCCGCCAACGCCGGACAGGTCGGCGTGTTGATCGGGTCGGGCATCGGCGGCGCCACGACCTGGGAAGCGCAGCACCGGATCTTGATTGAGAAGGGCCCACAGCGCGTCAGCCCGTTCTTCATCCCGATGATTATCATCAACATGGCCTCCGGCGTCTGCTCGATCCTGCTGGGCGCGCGCGGGCCCAACAGTGCCGTCGTCACCGCGTGCGCCACCGGCGGCAACGCGATCGGTGATGCGACGCGGATCATCCAGCGCGGCGAGGCCGTGGCGATGCTTGCGGGCGGATCGGAAGCGGCGATCACCATGCTCAGCATGGCCGGGTTCTGCTCGATGCGCGCGATGTCGACCCGCAACGAGGCGCCGGAGAAGGCCAGCCGTCCGTTCGACGCGGAGCGGGACGGCTTTGTGATGGGGGAGGGCGCGGGGATCGTGCTGTTGGAGGAGCTGGAACACGCCGTGCGGCGCGAAGCCCACATTTACTGTGAGTTGGTGGGCTACGGGATGAGCGGCGATGCCTATCACATCACCCAGCCCGATCCGGAAGCCGACGGAGCGTCGCGCAGCATCCGCAACGCGCTCGATGATGCGAAGATGCAGCCCGCGGAGATCGACTACATCAACGCCCACGGCACCAGCACGCCGTACAACGACCGCACCGAGACGATCGCCATCCGGCGGGTATTCGGCCCGCATGCCAAGGAGGTGGCGGTCAGCTCCACCAAGTCGATGACGGGCCACCTGCTCGGCGCCGCCGGCGGCGTGGAGCTGATCGTGTGCGCGCTGGCCATCGAACACCAGATTCTCCCGCCGACCATCAACTACGATGTTCCCGATCCGGACTGCGACCTTGACTACGTGCCCAACACCGCGCGAGCGGCGAGGGTGGACGCCGCGATGTCCAATGCCTTCGGGTTCGGAGGCCACAACGCGATCCTGATCGTCCGCAAGTATGATGCCGCCTGACGTCATCTCCGAGGCCGTTGATCTCCAGATCGACGAGCAGCGCCTGACCGGACTCCAGGAACTGGAAGCGAAGCTCGACGTCCGATTCCGCGACCGGGCGCTGCTGAACCTCGCCCTGCAGCATGGCTCGTACGGCCACGAGGGCCGGGGCGGGCGGCGCGAGAGTTACGAGCGGCTGGAGCTGCTCGGCGACGCGGTGCTCAACCTCGTGATTTGCGACTACCTCTACTACCGTTTCACCGAGGCCCCGGAAGGCGAGCTGGCGAAACTGCGGGCCCGCGTGGTGAGCGAACCGTGGCTGGCCCGCATCGCGCGCAACCTGGAGCTGGGCCGCTACATTCTCATGGGCAAAGGCGAGGAGAAGTCCGGCGGCCGCACTCGCGCCTCGATGCTGGCCGACGTGGTCGAGGCCGTGCTGGGGGCCGTGTACGTGGATTCGGGCTTCGGCGTCGCCCATGCCGTGACATCGCGCCTGTTCCAGGATGTCTACGAAGACCTGGAAGCCCCCAGCGAGGACTACAAGAGCGAGCTGCAGGAACTGCTGCAGGAGCGCGAACGGCGGCTCCCCCGCTACCGCATCAAGGACGAAGAAGGCCCAGACCACGCGAAGGTGTTTGTGGCCACCGTCGAAGCGGGCGGACGCGTGCTGGGCGAGGGCCGGGGACAGAGCAAGAAGCAAGCCGAGCAGGCGGCGGCGCAGGCGGCGCTGGAGTTCATGCGGCGCCGGCGGGCGCGCGCCGGCCGATGAATCCCGCACCAACCCGGCTGCCCCATGTGTGCTGATCGGATGACTGACCGCCGGGTTGGTCCGGGATGAAGCAGCTCTGGGCGCCCTGGCGGCTGGCCTACATCCAGCAAGAGAAACCGTCCGGATGCATCTTCTGCTTGGCGGCGGCCAGTGCCGACGACCGCAGCGGCCTCGTCGTGTACCGCGGTCCCCGCACGTTTGTGATCATGAACCTGTTTCCGTACAACACCGGCCACATCATGGTCGTGCCGTACCGGCACATCGCCGACCTGTCGGATCTCGATGACGATGAGGCGCGGGAGATCGTGCTGACGCTGGCCCGGGCCGTCGCCGCCGAGGGTCGGGCGCTCAACCCCGAGGGTTACAATGTCGGTCTCAATCTTGGACAGGTCGCCGGAGCGGGGATCCGCGACCATCTCCACGTCCACGTGGTCCCGCGCTGGGCCGGGGACACGAACTTCATGCCGGTGCTGGGAGATGTCAAGGTGATCCCGGAACATCTCGAATCGACCTACGATCGCCTGCGCCGGGGGTTTGCCGACCTCGACAGTTCGGAGGCAGGTCGCTGACCGCGTCGGGATCGTCGTTGCGCGGCGCGGTCGCCGTGGCACTGCTGTTGGTGCTCGCGGTGAGCGCCGTCGCCGCGCCCGTGCCGGTCGTCCCCGCCGCCTCCGCCCAACTCGCGTTCCAACATGACGTCGTGCTCAGCCAGCAGATCGGCCCGCGGCCTGCCGGCAGCGCGGCGGATGCCCGCGGGGCCGATTACATCGCCGACCAGTTCCGCCGGCTGGGATATGTCGTGGAACGGCAGCAGTTCCCGTTTCGATACTTCGACGAGACCCGGGTCCCGTCGCTGACCGTTGTCGCGCCCCCATCTTCGGCGATTCACGTCGTGACGATGGAATTCTCCGCGTCGACGCCTGCCGAGGGCACGGAAGCCGAGCTAGTGGCCGCGGGGTTGGGCACCCCGCAGGATTTCGCCGGGCCGCGTCTGGACGGCAAGATCGCGCTGGTGGAGCGCGGGACCATTCAGTTTCGTGAGAAGGCGGTCAATGCCGCCGCGGCGGGCGCCGCCGCGGTCATCGTGTACAACAGCCAGGGCGGGCCGGCCATCGGGGTGACCCTCGTCGAGCCGTCGCGCATCCCCGCGGTGATGATCAGCCAGGAGGACGGCCACCGCCTCCTCGAGATGGTGAAGTCGGGCCCGGTGCGGCTGCGCCTGATCGTCAGCACGGTCGTCGAGCAGCGAATGACCGAGAACGTGATCGGCATCAAACGGGGCACGTCCTCACCCGGTGAAATCGTCGTCGTAGGCGGACACCGTGACTCGGTGCGGGTGAGTCCCGGAGCCAACGACAACGGCTCCGGAACCGCGGCGGTGCTGGAAGCCGCCCGCCTGCTTGCCGACATCCCGACCGCGCGGACGATCCACTTCATCGGGTTCGGCGCGGAAGAGGTCGGGCTGCTGGGATCGGCGTTCTACGTCAAGAATACGACCGCCAGCGTCGTGGGTATGGTGAACATGGACATGGTCGGCCGCGGGCCGGCGATCATGGCCGGGAACCTTACCGGCCACCCGTTCATGCTCGATATCGCCGACACGGTGGCCCGCCGCTTCGGCCTGACACTGCGCCGCTTCCGCCTCGGGCAGAGCGATCACGTGTCCTTCGAGCAGGCGGGGATTCCCGCCGTGTTCCTGCACACGGGCGACGACGACGCGATCCATACGCCCAACGATGTGCTGGACCGGGTGAACGGGCAGCTCATCGCCACCGCCGCCGGCCTCGCCGCCGGGATCGTCCTCGAGGTGGCTAACAGACGCTGACGTCGTGAATCGTCACTCGTGAATCGTGAATCGAACTATGGTACACTCGATACAAACTTCGAGTCAGTCATAGTCCTGATCCACTATTCACGGTTCACAATTCATTGAGATGGCAGAGCCTCAGACCTGGCCCCAAGAGGACCCAGAAAGGCTGGCCGATTTCGAGGCCAAGATCGCATCCGGCGAGCGTCTGGAAGCCGGAGAGTGGATACCCGCACAGTACCGCTTCGAGTGCCTGCGCCTGATCCAGATGCACGCCAACTCCGAGCTGATGGGCGCGCTCCCCGAGCGGGAGTGGATCCCGCGGGCGCCGACGCTGAGCCGCAAGATGGCGCTGGTGGCCAAAGTGCAGGACGAGGTCGGTCATGCCCAGCTGCTGTACCGCGTGGCGGAAGACCTGGGCAAATCCCGGCCGCAGATGATCGAAGAATTGCTGGCGGGGAAGAGCAAGTTCCACAACGTGTTCCACTACCCCGCCGATACCTGGGCGGATGTGGCGGTGATTCAGGTCTTCGTCGACGGCGCGGCGATGCAGACCCAGGGATCCCTGCGGGCCTCCAGCTACGCGCCGTACTCCCGGGTCCTCAAGCGCATCTGCTACGAAGAAGACTTCCACATCCGGTTGGGCATCGACGTGTACCGCGCGCTGGCGGAGGGCACTGCCGCGCAGCGGGCGATGCTGCAGGACGCGATCGACCGCTGGTGGCAGCCCATCATGCACTTCTTCGGCCCGCGCGACCAGGCCTCGCCGCACCTGGAGACGATGATGCGGTGGCGGATCAAGGTCAAGACCAACGACGAACTGCGCCAGCAGTTCCTGCGCCAATTTGTGCCGTTGATCACCGACTACGGCCTGCGGCTGCCCGACCCGTACCTGCGCTGGAACGAAGCCGAGGGGCGCTACGACTACAGCGAGCCCGACTGGGAGGAATTCAAGCGCGTGATCCGGGGCGACGGTCCGAAGACCGCGGCGCGGCTCGCCCTGCGCAACGAGTACTGGCGGCAACATGCATGGGTGCGCGAAGCGCTCACTCACTGGGGGATGGCGGCATGAGCATCGAGGGGGAAGGGTTCAATCCACCGCATCTGCACGACTACGTCGTGACGGCCCGCGCCAAACTGCTGGACTGGGTGCGTCCACTCACGCTCGAGCAATACACCCAGGAGTTCCCGCTGGGCCTGAAGACGATGCGGAAGACGATGGTCGAGATCGCCAGCGGGGAGTGGACCTATACGCGCCGATTGCGGGGTGAGGAGCTCCCCCCGGTCGACGATCGGCCGTTCCATCGGTTTGAGGACACCGACTTTGCCGCCCTGGAGCCGGTGTGGCGCGAGGAGACCGAGCAGACCGGCCGCATGCTGCGGGAGATCACCGATTGGACCACGCCCGTGGAGTACTTGGTGCGCGTGCCGGATCGCCCGGTGATCCGCATCCAGACCACGACCGGCGGGATCGCGGCGCAGATGCTGTTCCACGAGATCCACCATCGTGCGCAGGCCATGGCGATGCTCCGGCAGTTGGGGATTCCGGCGCAGAACCTCGATTACTCGTTGTTCATGTATCACCGCACCGAACTGCCCGCCTAAAACCACGCCGATGCCCGCGTTGTGGCAACTGTTGGGCAAGGACGAAGCGGAAGCGGCGCATCTGTTCGCGGTCTTCCGCCAGGATACGAAGAACGACCCTCATGTGCACGTCGGCGACATCCACGCCACCGACTCCGAGATGGCGCTGATACTGGCCAAGGAGCAGTTTGCCCGGCGGGATCCCTGCGTCAACCTGTGGGTCGTGCCCTACACCGCTATTGTCGCCACGGCCTATGACGACGCCGAAATGTTTGAGCCGTCGATCGATAAAAGTTACCGGTTCGGCGGGTCCTACCGCGAGCAGCAGCGGATCATGAAAGGGCGGAGGCGGTGACGCTCCCGGGCCCTGAGCCTCGGGTCTCGGGTTCCGGAACGACCCCAGCAGCCGCAGATCTCGCGTCGCCGGAGCTGCGCCGGGCGGTGAGCCGCTATGTGCTTGCGATCGCGGATGACGAGCTGATTATCGGCCACCGCCACTCGGAGTGGACCGGGTTTGCGCCGGACATCGAGTCTGACGTCGCCCTGTCGTCGATCGCCCAGGAAGAAATCGGCCACGCTAAGCTGTTCTACGAGCAGGTGGCCCAACTGCAGGGTGGGACCGCAGACACACTCGCCTACGGGCGGTCGGCGGGGGAGTTTCGCAATGCCGTGTTCGTGGAGCGCCGCAACGGCGATTGGGGGTACAGCATGCTCCGCCTGTTTCTATACGATCGCGCCGATGCCGTTCGTCTCGGCGCCCTGGCGGGTGGGACGGCGAAACCGGTCGCCGAGCTGGCGTCAGTGCTGCGGCGGGAGGAAAAATACCATCTCATGTACGGAGAGCAGTGGCTGCGGCATCTGGCGGGAGCGTCATCTGAGGCCCGGGAGAGGATGCAAGGGGCCCTCGAGATGAGCTGGGTTGAGGCCGAAGGCCTCTTTGCTCCGGTGGAAGACGAGCAGATGTTGGTCGGGTCGGGTATCATGACACTGGAGAGCGCGGTGCAATTCGCGCGCTGGAAGCAGGCCACGCTCCCGCTGCTCGGCGAGTTGGGCTTGCGGCCGCCCGCCGGTGGGTCCGCGCTCAACGGCAGGCAGGGAGAGCATACGGAGGCGTTGGCCGGTTTGCTGGACGAAATGACTTCGGTATCGCGCGCCGATCCGGGCGCCAGTTGGTGACAATGCCGACCGTCACGATAGAACAGGAGATCTGGGCGGCGCTGGAATCGGTGTTCGATCCAGAGCTGCCGATCGCGGTGACCGATCTGGGTCTCATCGACGATGTGCGCGTCGACGACGGGCACGTCTGGGTGAAGATGGTGCCCACGTACAGCGCGTGTCCGGCGATCGATGTGATCCGCGGCGATATCCGCCGACGGCTGCTGCAGGTCGCCGGGGTGACGGACGCGCACGTGGACCTCAGCTTCCAGCGGCCCTGGACGCTGGACCGGATGACCGAGCACGGCAGGCAGCGGCTGCGGGAGCACGGCCTGTCCGTTGCCGCGGGCGGCGGCGAGATCGCCAAGGCGGGCATTGCGTGTCCATACTGCGGATCGACCAACGCCGTCCTGGAGAATCCGTTCGGGCCGACGTTGTGCCGCGCGATCTACTACTGCAAGGACTGCCGGAATCCCATCGAACGGTTCAAATCGCCCCAGGACGGCTGACTGCGACGACCGGTAGCATCCGTATCGCCCGCATCTTTGGGATTTCCATCGAGATCCACTACACGTGGCTGATCGTCTTCGTGCTCATCGCCTGGTCGCTGGCCGTCGGGTACTTTCCGCGTGTCAATCCAGCCCTGAGCACGCGGGCGGCGGTCGTGCTGGCCGTGACGGCGGCCCTCCTGTTCTTCCTCGCGCTCCTGCTGCATGAACTGGCGCATTCGTTCGTCGCGATCCGCGAGGGTCTTGCGGTGCGCCGGATTACGCTCTTCATCTTCGGCGGCGTCGCCCAGATGGCCAAGGAGCCGTCGACGGCGGGGGGCGAGTTCCGGATGGCCATCGCCGGCCCGCTGATGAGCATTGCGATCGGCGGGATCTCCTGGGCGCTCTCCCGGCTGGACGAAGGCCCTGTCCACTTGCTGTTCCAGTACCTCGGATTCATCAATTTGGTCGTGGCGGGGTTCAACCTGATCCCGGCATTCCCACTCGACGGCGGGCGCGTGCTCCGCTCGTCGATCTGGTATTTTACGGGCGATCTCACCCGCGCCACCCGCATCGCAACCGTGGTCGGGCAGGGATTTGCCTATCTGTTGATCGGCCTGGGCGTGCTGCAGGTCGTGTCGGGCCGGCTGGGCGATGGGATCTGGCTGGTATTCATCGGCTGGTTCCTTTTGCAGGCGGCCCAGGCCGGGTACCAGCAGATGCTGATTCGCCGGGCGCTCCGGGGATTGAAGGTGCGGGACCTGATGCGCGAGGACGCCGCCACGGTATCTGCAGGGATCACGGTAGGGGAGTTCGTCCACGACTATCTGCTGCGCAGCCCGGATTCGGAATTCAGCGTGGTCGACGGCGGGCAGTTTCGAGGGCTCATCTCCCTCGACGACGTCAAGAAGGTGCCCCGCGAGCGCTGGAACGAAGTGCTGGTGGAGGAGGCGATGACCCCTGAAGCCGAATGTGCCACCGTCCCTGCCGCCCAGAACGCCTTCGATGCCTTCCTCACCATCGCCGCGGTGCCGGCGGGGCACGCGATCGTGCTGGACGGTCATCGCCTCGTCGGCACGCTGGCGCGGCGGGACGTACTGGCCAGAATCAGAAACCGCCTCGTGCTGGAGGCATGAAGGAGCGACGCATGGTGAACCTTCGCGCGCAAGCCACCGATCGGAACGGACGGCCGATCAACGCCGGGGATAAGGTGAAGGTCCTCGGGGAGCAGGGGCAGCCGGACGGCACGATCGTGCGCGTGGTGCCTGAGTACGGCGTGGCCACGGTGGTGCTCGAGCAGAAGGCCAAAGTCGAACGGATGTACCCCACGAAGGATCTGGAAGCGCCGGTCGGCTAGACGGTTGAAACGATCTCCCCGGCAATCGTCCCCCAGCGCGCTCGCACGGGTCCGGAAGTTTTGTCTTGCGCTGCCCGAGACATCCGAGCGGCTGAGCCATGGTGCTCCTGCCTGGTTCATCGGCGGCAAAAAGTCGTTTGTGACTTATATGGACAACCATCACGGCGACGGACGGCTGGCGCTGTGGTGCGCCGCGCCACCGGAAATGCAGCGGCTGCTGGTAGAAGCCGACCCTGAGAACTTCTTCATCCCAGCGTATGTCGGGTATCTCGGCTGGGTCGGGGTGCGCCTCGATCGGAACCTGAGTTGGGACAAGATCGCGTCGCTGATCGAAGACGCATATCTGGCGGTGGCGCCTAAGAGGCTGATTGCCGGGGCACGGAAACAGAAGGGGCGCGGGTCGCGATAGACGAAGTCTCCCCGGCCACGGCGACGTTTCACGGCGTAGCTTCAAGGCGAGGCACGAATGGAACAAGTTCTCGTGGGGAGTTTTCTCACTATCCTGCCGCTCACGTGGGCGACGTTGAGGCTGCTGCAGGTTCCGGAGCACCTCGAGTTGATTGCGGGAGCGCTGCTGGTGTTTGCCTACGGGTTCCTCGGGAGCGCGATCGTCGGGATCTTCGTCTAGGGTCACTGGTCCGTCTACCAGGCTTCTGCTGTCGCTTCCTCGTATCTGTTCAGCAATTTCCGAGTGCACCATTGAATGCACAATGCCTTCCTCCTTTAATGCTCACTTCCAGGTCCGCTATGACGAATGCGCCGTCGATGGGACCGTCAGGGCGTCCGCGCTGCTGCGCTACGTCGTGGAGACAGCATTCGCCCACTCGGCGGACAAAGGCTTTCCGCTGGACTGGTATGACTCGCATCGCCTGCACTGGTTGGTGAGGCGGATGAGGCTTGAGCTGCTGCAGCCCGTTTCCTACGGCGCTGGACTGACGGTGACGACAGAGGTCGTGGGGTTTCGCCGCATCTGGGCGCGTCGCCGGAACAGGATCGCAGACCAGGCAGGCGCCCGTCTGGGCGATGCGACCATGGACTGGATCTTCACCGACGGTCGGGGCCGCCCCGCACGGGTTCCGCTTGAGATGGAAACGGCCTTTCCCGGCGTGAGCGAACGCATGGACCTCGAGCATCTCGAGGTAGGATCTCAACCATCCGGGCTGCCGGCCGACGAGTATCTGATCCCGGCGCACCAGGTCGATCCGTTGGGCCACATGAACAGCGCAGCCTATGTCGATTTGTTCGACGACGCGCTGGTGGCCCTGGGTGTGGACGTGCAGGCGAGGCCCGCCGTGTATGAACTCGAATACTTCCGCGCGCCTCGGCTTGGTGAGCGACTGAAACGGTATGTCTGGGAGGACCGTGGGGGCTGGTCTATCCAGGCTCTGGATTCCTTGAACGCGCTCGCGGCAATTGGTCGGAGATGGGTCCCAAACTCACACGATGAGTGATGTGAAGATAACAGCGCCCGCCTGAGGAAAATCCACAGACGGGCGCTGGGCCAACGGGGACGCTACCGGTTCATGTCCATCATGGCATCGTCCACCGACTTGTAGGTCTTCATCGGATCGAGCTTCTCTTTGGCCAGCTTTCGATCCGCCTCGGGGACGTGGCCCATCATGTTGCACTCTTCGAGGATCTGCCGGCCGGTCGCCGGCCATTGCACGTGCTCCTTCAGATGCGTCTGCGTTTCCTTGTCCCAGGTGCGCATGTGCCATTCACCTCCTTTCTCTGTAGCTTCCTACGGTTGATTTTTCCCGTCTGAGAGTAACCTCAGCGTGTGAAAGTTCAATAAAGCGCCCATCTTTCGGTATGCGGTGGGTGCTCGGTTTCAGGGGTAAATACCCGCTGGATCAATGAGAGGAGGTGGATCATGGCAGTTGCGAAGGTGATCGAAATCAGCGCGGAGTCAGCGATAGGGTTCGAGGACGCGATCAAAACGGGGATCACCACGGCCTCCAAAACCGTGCGGAACATCAAGGCCGCCTGGGTCAAAGAGCAGCAAGTGACGGTGGCCGACGGCAAGATCACGGCCTACCGGGTTAACCTGCAGGTCACCTTCCTTCTCGACTGAACGCGGCAGGTCGCCTTCGGCACCCGCGCCCATCACAGGAGCTAGGTGTTTTCTGCTTGACCGCGAGGTCATAGGATCGATGCGCATGCGCGCTGATACCGTCCCAGGCCGACACGACTGCTGTGATGTGTTGGCCCGCGCCGTGAACAGGCAATCCTACTCTTTCTTCGCGGTGATGTTGACCATCCAGCCAATACCAAACTTGTCGGTGAGGCTGCCGAAGGTGTCGCCCCAGAACTCCTTCTTCAGCGGCGAGCTCACCTTTCCGCCAGCACTGAGACCGTCGAAGATCTTGCGGAGCTTTGCCTCGTCGTCACCGCTGACCGAGAGCTCGATCTTGCCGGTACCCAGAGTCTTGTCGTGCGTGTCGCTGGCCATCAGGTTGACGTCGCCACCCGCCAGCCGGGCGTGAATGACCTTGCCTTTCATCTGTTCCCGCCCGGGCATCTCGGCGGGCACCTCGTCGTAGGTCTGCACATCGAGCTGCCCGCCGAAAATACCCTTGTAGAATTCCATCGCCGGACGGCAGTTGCCCTCAAAGAACAGGTACGCATCTAGAGTGACGTTGTCCATGACGCCTCCTGTGGAGCTAGTGGTGTTACCTCAATTCTTCCATAGAATCAGGGCCGCAGGCAGGGGTACATGGTCCGGGGAATGAGTCCGGGAGGGACGGTGATCGATCATGGCCCAGAGTTTCCACATGAGTCCGGACGAATTTCGCAGGTACGGCCGCCACATGGTGGACTGGATCGCGGACTACTACGAGCACATCGAGTCTTACCCGGTGCTCTCCCAGGTCCAGCCGGGTGAGATACGGACGGCGCTCCCATCGGCGGCGCCACAGCACGGGGAGACGTTCGAGACGATCCTCGCAGACGTGTCCCGGCTGATCATCCCGGGGATCACCCATTGGCAATCACCGAACTTCTTTGCATTCTTTCCGGCCAATGCCTCGGGCCCGGCCATTCTGGGGGATCTCCTGTCGTCCGGCCTTGGGGTTCAGGGCATGCTATGGATCACCAGCCCGGCGTGCACCGAGCTGGAAACGCACGTACTCGATTGGGTAGTCGACATGCTTGGGCTGCCCGCGACCTTCAGGTCCGAGGGCAGGGGAGGGGGCGTGATCCAGGACACCGCGTCAAGCGCCTCACTCTGCGCGCTGCTGGCCGCTCGTGAGCGTGCCACCGGATTTCGGTCAAATGAGCAGGGACGTAGTGGCCGGTTGGTTGCCTACACATCCTCGCAGGCCCACTCGTCGATCGAAAAGGCGGTCACGATTGCGGGACTGGGGCGGGAAAACCTGCGGCTCATCACCGTCGACGACGAGTATGCGATGCGCCCTGGCGCGTTGGCTGATCAGATCGCGCGTGATCGCCGGGACGGCCTGTTTCCGTGCTTCGTCAGCGCGACGGTAGGAACCACGTCCTCGAACGCAATCGATCCCGTGGCCGAGATCGGACGAATCTGCCGCGAGGCGGGCGTGTGGCTGCACGTGGACGCCGCCATGGCCGGTACCGCCGCTCTGTGCCCGGAATTCCGGTATCTGAACGACGGATTGGAATTCGCCGACAGCTACTGTTTCAACCCGCACAAATGGATGTTTACCAACTTTGATTGTGACTGTTTCTATGTTGCCGATCGTGCGGCACTCATCAGAACCTTGAGCGTGCTCCCCGAGTTCCTGCGCAACAAAGCCACTGAATCGGGGGCGGTCATCGACTACCGCGACTGGCAGATTCCGCTGGGCCGTCGCTTTCGCGCCCTCAAGCTCTGGTTCGTGATCCGGCACTACGGAGTGGAAGGACTGCAGCATCACATCAGGCGCCATATCGCTCTCGCGCAGCAGTTCGCCGCCTGGGTCAAGTCGGACGCGCGGTTCGAACTGGCCGCGCCCGCGCCGCTGAATCTGGTGTGCTTCCGCCACCGGGGCGGCGACGCAGTTAACGAGGCGCTGAAGGAACGCCTAAACCGCAGCGGCCGACTCTACCTCACCCACACCAGTCTCGCTGGGCGGTATGTCCTAAGGTTTTGTGTTGGCCAGACCAACACTGAGGAGCGACACGTCCAGGCGGCGTGGAAGGACATTCAGGACACGGCCACGGCGCTCGAGGCCGAGCCGGTTGCGGGCGGCTAGTCTTCCAAGAAGGTGAGGAGCTCAGATCCGGTGGAGTCTCCCGCGGAGTTAGACTACCCCCTCGACCTGGGGAAAGTGATAGAGTAGACTCATCGTATCTCGGAGGTGGATCATGAGGGTCATCATCGTAATCGTCCTGGTTGGGCTCGTCCTCGTCTCGTTGTCCACGCCTGCGCTGGCTCAGCAGTTCCCCAACGTCGCCAACCTGCGGCCGTTCTCAGCCGAGGCGAACTTCATGTCGTTGCCGGGGTACCTTCGCTGGCTCGTCTTCCAGCAGACGGGACAGTGGATCACCTACGCCGAGGCGGCGCGGGTCGTCAAGGAGCAGACCGGGCGATAGGGGTCCCGTTCTCCGCGCGGCCTAATCGAGCGGCTACGTCACCGCCACCAGCAAAACCGTCATCGCTGACTGTTGCCGGGCGCGCTACCGCCGCGCGCGCCCGGTGTCATTTCACTACAGCCGTGAAGACCTCGCCCGGCCGTCCGGCGAACTCGACGAAACTACCTTTCGGGACGTAGACGTCGCCCTCGTCTACTGCGCTGTCATAGATGGGCTTTCCGGCCGGCCCGTGGTGGGCGTGTTAGGCTGACACGAGAAGGTGTGTGGTTGTCGGCCGGCCGAGTGGATCAGTTTTCGAGCGGCGCCAGCAGGAGGAAACGCGTGGCACTCGTGGTCCTTCTGAGAGGGGTCAACGTCGGCGGTCACAGGACCTTCCGACCTACCACGCTCGTCGAAGAACTGAAGCACCTCGATGCCGTCAACATCGGCGCGGCGGGCACCTTCGTGATCCGGCGGCCAGTCACCCGGACGCAACTCCGCGCCGAATTGGTACGCAGGCTTCCCTTTGATGCCGAGATCATGATCTGCCAGGGCCGCGAGATTGTCAGGCTGATGTCGCGGAATCCTTTCGCGGACCAGCCCGTGCGACCCGACATCGTCCGCTTCGTGAGCGTCCTGTCCAAACGCCCCCGCTCGGCGCCGGCGACGCCGATGAGCTTTCCCTCCAGCGGCAAGTGGCTGCTGAAGATCCTCGCGAGGGACAACCGGTTCGTCTTCGGCGTGTACCGGCGCCATATGAAGGTCATCAGCCACCTCGGCACGTTCGACCGGCTCTTTGGGGTCCCGGTCACCACGCGCAACTGGAATACCATCGCTGCGATCGCCAGGGTGCTGGGTAACGGAGGGACCTGATCGACCGGCGAGCCGTCACCGGGCACACCAGGAGGATGGAAAATGATGGGTCATTACACCGCGACGGTGGAACGTGAGGAAACGAACCTCTACCTGGTCTGGGTCCATGAACTACCCGGTTGTTACGCGCACGGGTCGACCCGAGAAGAAGCAGTGAATAATGTAGAAGATGCTGTCGAGCGGTTCCGCACCTGGCTCCGTGCAAAGGGAGAAGAGGTCCACGACGAGCCCGTTGAGTTCGACCTTGTCGATGCGGCGGCCTGCCCGAGATGACGCCGGCCTCCGGTATGCTGCTCACCTGGGATCAGGCGGCCTTGACGCCGGAAGACTGGACGCGTGTTGAGCAATGGCTGCACTACTCCCGGCTTGAACTGCTCAGCGCCCTCGAGAGCATGCGGGAGGAAGACCTGGAGACAGCCGCCGGAGAAGGCTCCCGCTCGATCGCCGCACAACTGCGCCACCTCGCGGGCGCCGAGTACATGTATGCGCTTTGGACCTTCGACCTCCGCTCGAAACAGGACGTGAAAGACCTCCTGGATTGGACCCGGCGGATGGCCATGGAGCGCATGCGTATTCTGGCTGGGCGCCACGACAACCGGCTCACGAGCGCGGAATGGAGCGGCAACGAACACCCGGACCCGTGGACTGCCCGTAAAGCTGCCCGCCGGCTGGTCTACCATGAGCGGTGGCACCTGAGTTCAATCCGCCGTCTTCTCCAGGGACTGCGCGGCCGTCATGCGTCGGGGGAGGGGTGGTGACGACGACGACATCGGTGATGCAGGGACCCCGCGAGGCCGTCGCAGCCTGGCGTGGGGCTTTGGTCTAGTTTACATAATGCCCATTATCGGAAGTTGACACCCTTTTTAAATCCCCGGCCTGAAGTCCATCCAGACCGGGGATCGCGTCGGTCCCTATCATGTTGTTGGTCGTGTAATTCGACAGTCCCGACGCAAAAACCCTTCCTACACGCCGTTTGCCAGGATCTCCTTCCCGACCTCCGCCGCCGCCGCGCCGAGGGCAACAGCCGGACCTGCGAGACGATCTCTTCGTACACGTCGAGGATTACCTCCTCACCCGCGATCCGCTTCCGACGCTGCTGGACGCACAAAGCCAGCTCGTCTGCCGTCATGGCCCTCATCGACTGCCAACGGTGCCTACCGTAGACCCTCTACCTACCGCGCGACGGATATGCCAACGGTAGAATTGCCAGACCCAATTCTCCAGCAGTCATAATATGCGACCGCCTAGCGCACTCAGGATGTCAAGATTTCTAGGGCCGCGCGATCTCTCCACGAGCAGTGCCCTCCGCCGACAAGATACGACTGCGATAACGTCGGAAAGCTGCCAGGATC
>DASXUC010000122.1:0-7248 GCA_036505015.1 bacterium
CCGGACGGCTGCCAGCGCTTTGCGCCAGTTGCGCGGTGTGCCCACGGCGATTCCGTCCGCCATCGTCTGCGCCGGCACGGACGTGACGTCGCGATCTTCCGCGAAGGCGGCCGCAATGGGCGCCGCGCCCGCCGCCTGCACGCCGATCAGCCGCGGGAGACGGGAACTGAGTCCCAGCAGCTGCATCTCGCGCAGCCCTTTCCACGTCCCGGCCAGCGTGCAGCCGTCGCCGAGCGGCACCACCACGACGTCGGGCGGCGCGGACGCCGTCTGCTCCGCGATCTCAAGGCCGACGGTCTTCTTACCTTCCACTAGGAGTGGATTGATCGCGCTATTGCGGTTGTACCATCCGAACCGGGCCGCGGCATCCATCGACAGGCGGAACGCGTCCTCGTAGGTCCCGCGCACCAGGAAGACCGTCGCCCCGTACATCAGCATCTGGGTGAGCTTGGCCGCGGACACCTGCGCGGGAACGAAGATGTAGGCCTGCAGGCCGAGTTGGGCGGCCATCCCCGCCAGAGACGACGCTGCGTTGCCGGTTGATGCGCACGTGATGTCCCGATAGCCCGATGCAGCCGCGTGGGCGGCACCCACTGACGATGCGCGATCTTTCAGCGACGCCGTGGGGTTGCGGCCGTCATCCTTCAGCAGGATGCTCCGCAGCCCGAAGTGAGCGGCCAGCGGTACAGCCTCGAACGTCGGCGTCCAGCCCACCGGCGCGACCGGCAGCCGGACGCCGCCGGGCAGCGGAAGCAGCGGAAGGTACCGCCAGTGTGTCCGAGGCGCCTCGGCCAGGAATGCGGGCGTGAGCCGCCGCCGCACGCCATCGTAATCATAAGCGACGTCAAGGATCCCTTCGGTCCCGCAGACGGCACATGTCAGGCGGTGTTCGCCGGGATCGTACGCGCGCCCGCAGCGCACGCACGTGTAGCCCGAAACGAACCCAAGTGATGAGGACACGCCTCGTCCCTTCGTGTCCTGTCGAGGGTTCTCCTCGATGACCACCTTAATGAAGAAAGTGGCGGCTGGATGCGAGGGGGCGGCCACCTCGCTGCGAGTCGGGCGGCTCGGATTGACCATGCAGGCCTCCCGCTCCCTGCCGCGCTCGCCTGCCAATCTGCGACGGGATTTTCACTGCGGTCTCTACCGCTCTCCGCTCCCTGGCTGCGGCGATCCCGGATTTCACGGCCTGCTCTATGGTTGCCGCCCTCCAATCTCGCTCGGTGGCCGCCCCCTTCGCCGCCGCCCGTACATCCATCCCTGTCCGCGAAGCACGGGAACTCCCCTGGGTGCGGGCTGGTGGAGGGCCCTTGCCTCACGTTCTGACTCACAGGGGGGCGGGGGTGTCCGTAATGGGAGGATCCACACCGGGCGGAGGGGCCCATGAGGACACCCCCGCCCCAGTACCCTGCACACTGAGACCGAAACGGCCCTCCACCAGATCACTAGTGAGAATCCAGTCTTGTCCCAACTCGATGGCAATTCTCTTTCGACAGGCTCAGAGCGCGTAGTGTCGAAGGGCTCACGGGCGAACGGAGGGGGCCAACAGATGCCGCTGGATTCCAACACCACCACACGCATCGCCGATTTCCTCGGCGAACGCGATGCCGAAATGATCCAGTTCCTGCGCGAGATCGTCGCGATTCCCAGCTACGACAGCCAACTCAGAGACGTCGGCAGCGCCGTCGCCGACCGGATGCGGGATCTGGGATTCGATACCGTGCGCTTTGACGCGATGGGCAATGTCATCGGCCGGATCGGCTCCGGCCCGCGATCGCTGCTCTTCGACAGCCACCTCGACACCGTCGGGATCAGCGACCGCGCGGCCTGGCAGTGGGATCCGTTCACCGGCAAAGTCGACGACGGCATCTTCTACGCGCTGGGCGCCGGCGACGAAAAGGGCAGCACCCCGCCGATGATCTACGCCCTGCACGCATTGAAGCAACTCGGCCTCCTCGAGGGCTGGACGTGCTACTACTTCGGGAACATGGAGGAGTGGTGCGACGGGATCGCCGGGCACGCGCTGGTCGAGCACGAACGGATCCGGCCCGACTACGTGGTGATCGGGGAACCTACGAAACTGCAAGTCTACCGCGGGCATCGCGGTCGGGTAGAGGTCAGGGTCACCTTCCACGGAAAGACCGCTCACGCCAGCGCGCCGGAGCGGGGGGACAACGCCGTCTACAAGGCCGCGGCGTTTGCGGCGGAGGTCGCCGCGCTCAACCAGACGTTCACCGGCGACCCCTTCCTCGGCCCGGGCACGGTCGCGGTCACCCAGATCGAGAGCCGCGCGCCCTCGCTGAACGCAGTGCCCGACGTGTGCTCGGTCTACGTCGACCGGCGCGTCACCGTAGGAGAAACGAAAGAGCAGGTGCTCGCCGAACTGCGCGGCCTGCCCGCGGCGGCCGGCGCGGACTTTGCCGTTCCGATGTACGAAAATCCGTCGTATACGGGGTTCGCCTTTCCGGTCGAGAAGGTCTATCCGGCGTGGGCGCTCCCGGAAGACCACGTACTGGTACGGGCCGGGCAGGAAGCGGCGCGCGTCGCCCTGGGGAAACCGACGTCACTTGGGCGGTGGGCGTTCTCGACCAACGGCACCTACTGGATGGGGAAAGCCAACATCCCATCGATCGGCTTCGGTCCAGGTGACGAGCGGTATGCACACACCACACTCGATCAGGTGCCGCTGTCTGAGGTCACTACCTCCGCCCGCTTCTACGCGCTGCTCCCGCTGGTGCTGAGCGGCATGACCGGCTGAGCGTCACGGCATCGACTGCCCGCGGTACGCCCATCCTGTAAAGCGGCGTTCCAGCACGGCAAACGCGGCGAAGAGGATGACACCCATCGCCGCGACAACCACCAATCCTGCGAAGACCAGCGGCACCTCGAACCGCGAACTCGCCGACAGCATGAGATAACCGATGCCGCGGTTGCTGGCAACCGTCTCGGAGATCACCGCGCCCACGAACGCCAGCGTGGCGGCCACCTTCAGCGAGGCGAAGAAGTACGGCAGCGACCGCGGGATGCCGACCTTCATGAAGATTTCACCGCGGCTGGCACCCAGCGAACGCAATACGTCCTGCAGCTCCGGCTCCATCGTGGCCAGTCCGGTGGCGACGTTCACGACGATCGGGAAGAACGAGATGAGGAACGCGGTGATGATGGCGGGCACGGTACCGATCCCGAACCAGATCACCAGCACCGGCACGATGGCCGCCTTCGGCACGCTGTTGAATCCGACCAGCAGCGGGTACAGCGCGCGGTAGACGAGGGTCGAGTATCCGATCATCAACCCCAGCCCCATCCCGCCGACAATTGCCAGTCCGAAGCCGACCAGCGTGGTGTAGAGCGTCTCTGTGGCATTGAACCAGATGGCCCCATGCCAGGTCACCAACGCGTCCCATACCGCGCTGGGCGCCGGGAGCACGAACACGGGGACCCGGAACAGACGCGTGCCCACCTCCCAGACGAGCAAGACGGCAACGAGCACGATCGTCGGCGGCAGCAGGGCGGTGGTGCGGTCTCGGGCCGTCATGGGGCGCGGGCGTCGCCGATGCGACGCCGGATCTCGTGATAGATATCGGTGAAGCGCTGAGTGAAACTCACCTCTAGCGTGCGGGGCCGATCGAGCGGCACGGCTGCCTTGTAGATGATCCGCCCCGGCCGCGGGCTCATCACGTACACGGTATCGGCCAAGAACACCGCCTCGCGGAGATCGTGCGTCACCAGGATGCCGGTGAACCGGCGGCGCAGCCACAGGTCCTGCAACACCTGCCAGAGATCTTCGCGCGTAAAGGCGTCCAGGGCCCCGAACGGTTCGTCCAGCAAGAGCAACTCGGGCTCGTGGATGAGGGCCCGGCAGAGGCTCACGCGCTGCTGCTGGCCTCCGGAAATCTGCCAGGGATAGCGGTCGTCGAACCCGTCCATCCCGACCGCGGCCAGCAGGTCCCTGGCCTGCGCCGCGTACGCGCCCCGCTGCGCGCGGAACTGCTGTTTGTGGGGGGTAACGATCTCCAGTGGCAGCAGCACGTTCTCCAGCGTCCGCCGCCACGGGAGCAGGATCGGGTTCTGGAACGCCATCCCGACGTTCTTCTGGGGGCCGGTGACCGATCGGCCGCCGACGAGCACTTGCCCTGGACCCGAACTCCGTGAGTGGTCCAGGACGGGACCGCTGCTCGGCCGCAGCAGCCCCGCCAGCAGTTTGAGAATCGTCGTCTTGCCGCACCCGCTGGGGCCGGTGATCGCAACGAACTCCCCCCGGCCCACGGCAAGGCTGGCGTCTTCAACCGCGACCACCTCGCGCCCCTCGTGCGAAAACGCGACCCGCACGCGGTCGAGCGCGACAAACGGCGTCGCCGCCATGAACTATCGCAACGGCGGCAGCACGCGGTCCCGCTTCGGCGGCAGGTAGGTGACGGTGAAAACGTCCCACCACCGCGGCTTGGACGGCAGACTGAACGCCTCAGCCAGCGCGTCGATCGCCCGGGCCAGCCGCTCCCCGCGCACGCCGCCGAACCCATCGGCCGCGACCTCGCGGGTCAGCACGTTGCTGCGCAGGGCCAGCAGCAGGCGCTCTTTCTCGACGGCCTCGTTGAGCAACGGGTCGCGCCGCTTGATGGCCGCGATCGCCGCATCAGGATCGGTGATGCTGTCCCGCAGGCCCCGGATGAACGCGCGCGCGAACCCGCGCGCGGCGTCCGGATTGCCGCGGAGCAGCGCCGGCGGCGCCATGATCGCGTTGCCGTACAGCGGCAGCCCGTAGTCGCTGTACAGGAAGCTCACGATGTCATTGGGGTTCACCCCGGCGGCGCGCAGATTGAGCACGGCGGTGAAATAGAATCCGGTGATCGCGTTGACGCTGCCGCGGATGAGCGACGGTTCGCGCAGCGGCACGTCCATGGACACCCATTCCACAGAGTCGGGGTGGATGCCGACGGCTTTCGCGAATACCGGGAACAACCGCCGCGGCGCATCGCCGACGGGCGCGCCCAGCTTCTTGCCCTGCAGGTCAGCCGGGCGCGTGATGTTCTCCCGCCGCAGCGTGATGATCGCAAACGGCGGTGTGTTCAACAGCATCACGAAGCCGATCAGGGCCTTGTCCGGGTTGCGGACGTTGAACTCCACCATCGAATTGATGTCCGCGTACCCGAGGTCGTAGGCGCCGCTCGCGATCTTCGTGACCGCGTCGGCGGAGCCGAAGCCGCGGTCGATCGTCAGATTGATGCCCTCCGCCGCGAAGTAGCCCCGGTCCAGCGCCAGGAGGAACGGCGCCTGCGGGCCCTGGACGGCGAAGTCGAGCGTGAACTTCCAGTTCACCCTGGCCCGGGCGGGCTGGCCCAGACCCGTCATGGCAGTCAGTCCCACCAGCACCATCACGAGCACACCGATCACAGGTCTTCTCATGGCCTTGTCTCCCCCGATCCGCCGTGCTGGGCTCTTTCGGTTCCTATTCCCGCCGCCCTTCCGCAGGTGGACAAGTCCCGCACGATTCGCTCCAACAGATCCTGCGTCAGCGTAGCATTCGACTGAGCGAATCGTACGGGACAAGGGTTCGCGGCGGTCTGCATGAAACTAGGCCTCAATGGCTCGCCCGCGCATGGCACTTTACCTCCAGGATAAGCATCCGATCCGTGACGGCATCGGGTATGCGCAGTATGCTGAGGCGCGCGGCTTCGAGGCCGTCTGGCAGGCCGAGTCCCGGCTCGTGCGCGAGGCCACGGTGCCCATGGCCGCGTATGCCTCACACACGCAGTACCTCAAAGTGGGCTCCGGGGTCGTCAACACCTGGACCCGCAACGTGGGATTGCTGGCTGCGACGTTCGTCACGCTCGACGATCTGGCGCCCGGGCGCATCCTGCTGGGACTCGGCGCGTGGTGGGATCCGCTCGCGCGCAAGGTCGGCATCACGCGGACCAGCCCCCTGCAGTGCATGCGGGAGACCGTCGAGACCTGCCGTGCGCTGTTCACCCTCGAGGAGGTCAGCTACGAGGGCCAGTTCGTCTACCTCGACGGGGTGCGTATCGACGTCGTCCACGGGGATACCGCGCCGCGGACCATCCCCATCTACGTCGGGGCCACCGGCCCGAAGATGCTGGAGCTGGCCGGGGAGATCGGGGACGGCGTGCTGCTCAACTACATGGTCTCGCCAAAGTACAATGATGAGGCGATGGAGCGCATCATGGTAGGGGCCCGGCGCGCCGGGCGGCGGGTGGAGGAGATCGACCGGCCGCAGCTGGTGGTCTGCTCGGTGGATCGGGACCGGGCCAGGGCGATGGACGGGGCGCGGATCCTGCTGACGCAGTACCTCGGCCAGCAGCCGCACATCATGAAGGCATCGGGCGTCGCACAGTCGCTCATCGACAAGATCAACGAGGTGGTCTCCTGGCCGGCGACCCACGAGCAAATCGTGGCGGCGTCCCGCTACGTGCCAGATGACGTGGTGCAGATGGTCAGCGCGTCGGGAACTCCCGAGGAATGCCGGGCCAAAGTCGCCGAGTACGTCGCCCACGGCGCGACCTGTCCGGTGCTCTATCCGCTGGGCGACGACGTGGAACTGATGATCGACACCTTCGCCCCGAACCATTCGCCGGGCTCAGGCGCCGCCGCGAGCCCGACAGGGCGTGGCGGTTCAGAACAGGCGGTGACCTGATGGCCGAATCCGTCACGTTTACCCTCAACGGCACGCCGGTGACCGTCCCCGCGCATCCGGACGACACACTGCTGGACGTGCTGCGGGAACAGTGCGGCGTGCTATCGGTCAAAGATGGCTGCCAGCCGGAAGGGTACTGCGGCTGCTGCACCGTGCTGGTGGACGGCCGGGCCCGCGTGGCGTGCTCGCAGCCCGCCAGCGCGTTCGCGGGAACGTCGGTCGTCACGCTGGAAGGACTGACCGACCGCGAACGCGAGGCGTTTGCGACGGCGTTCGCCGCCACCGGAGCATCGCAGTGCGGGTTCTGCTCCCCGGGCATTGTGGTCAAAGCCGGCGGCCTCCTGCGCAAGGATCCCCGCCCGACGCGCGAGGTGATCGCCAAGTCGCTGACCGGCCATCTCTGCCGGTGTACGGGATACGTGAAGATCATCGATGCAATCGACGTCGCCGGCAGGATTCTTGCCGGCGACGTCGGGCCAGAGCTGGACTGGAGCGGGCGGCTGGGGTCCAGGGCGCCGCGGTACGAGAGTCCGGACCTGGCCCTGGGGGACAAGCCGTTTATCAACGATCTCCGCGTGCCGGAGATGCTGCACGGCGCG
>DASXUC010000123.1:0-5898 GCA_036505015.1 bacterium
GGCCCGGGCCCTGCGCTGGGTACACTCCAGCGGCGCCGGCGTGGAGCGGCTGCTGGTGCCGCCGATCCTCGGCGACAACGTCATCCTCACCGACAGCAGCGGCATCCACCAGGCGATGGTCGAGCATGTCTTCGCGCTGATGCTGGCGTTCGCCCGCCGCCTGCACACCGCGGTGCGCCTGCAGCTCGCCCACCGGTTCGAGCACTATGCCATCCAGGGAGAGGAGCTGGGGGGCCGGACGCTGGGGATCCTGGGGTTGGGGGCGATCGGCCGGGACATTGCCCGCACCGCGCCGGCGTTCGAGATGCGCGTCATCGGCATCAAGCGCGTGCCCGGCCCGATCGAGGGCGTGGACGTGGTGCTCCCGCCGGAAGGTCTGCACGACGTCCTCCGCGAGGCTGACTACGTCGTCGTCGCGCTGCCGCTCACCCGCGCCACCCGCCACCTGATGGGGGAACGGGAGTTCCGCGCGATGAAGCCGTCCGCGGTGCTCATCAATATCGGACGCGGGGCGATCGTCGACGAGCCCGCGCTGATCACCGCGCTGCGGGAAGGGTGGATCGCCGGCGCGGGGCTCGATGTGTTCGAGCACGAACCGCTGCCGGTCGACAGCCCATTCTACGATATGGTCAACGTCATCATCACTCCCCACACGGCGGGCAGTTCGCCGCAATACTTCGAGCGGATGACGTCGCTGTTCTGTGAGAACCTGCGCGCTTTCCTCGACGGCCGGCCGATGGGCAATGTTGTCGATAAGGAACTCGGCTACTAACGACGAACACACATCGTGAATCGTGAATCGTGAATCGTGAATGGCGAATCGCCTTCGATCCCCCGTTATGCGGCTTTCCCGATCTACTATTCACGATTCACCATTCACCAATTCGAGGGGGTAATGTCGAGTGAAACCCTATTCTGCTGATCGCATCAGAAATGTCGCGGTAGTGGGCCACGGCAGCACCGGCAAGACGTCCGTTGTCGAGGGGATGCTGTTCGTGGCGAAAGCGACCGACCGGTTGGGCAAAGTCGACGATGGTACGTCCACCACGGATTTCGATCCTGAGGAGCAGCGCCGCAAGCACACGATCAACGCCGCACTGGCGCCGCTGGAATGGAAGGAGACCAAGGTCAACCTGATTGACGCCCCCGGGTATCCCGACTTCGTCGGAGAGGTCGTCGGCGCGCTGCGTGTCGCGGACGGCGCCATCGTCGTCGTCGATGCCGTCTCAGGCGTGCAGGTGCAAACCGAAGTCGCCTGGGATCATGCCGAACGCAGCGGCATCAGCCGGCTGGTCGTCATCAACCGGCTCGATCGCGAGAATGCCAGCTTCGACGCGGCGCTGGATTCGCTGCGGACCCGGTTCGGCGGCAAGGTGGCGCCCCTGCAGATTCCCATCGGCGCGGAGGCCGCCTTCAGCGGGGTTGTGGACCTGCTGGAAATGAAAGCCTATACCTTCGCCAACGGAGCGGCCAGCGCGTCCGACATCCCCGCCGAGTTGAGCGCCGCCGCGCAGTCCGCGCGCGAGCGGCTGATGGAAGCGGCCGCCGAAACCGACGATGCGCTGGTCGAGAAATATCTGGACACGGGGGAGCTCTCGCAGGAGGAATTGACCCGCGGGCTGCACGCCGGCGTGCGGGCCGGCTCGCTGGTGCCTGTGCTGTGCGCCGCGGCCACGAAGTTGATCGGCATCACGCCGATCCTCGACGCGGTCGTGGCGCTGCTGCCCGGTCCGCTGGAGGGGGACGTGAAGGCAACCGATCCATCGACGAAGGCCGAGACGACACTGACGCCGTCGGCCGACGGCGCGCTCGCCGCGCTGGTCTTCAAAACGGTCGCCGATCCTTATGTCGGGAAGCTGTCGTACTTCCGGGTCTACGCCGGGACCATGAAATCTGATTCCGCAATCCTCAACGCGAGTAAGCAGAAGCCCGAACGCATCGGCCAGGTGTTCTTCGTACGCGGCAAACACCAGGAACCTGCGGGGCAGGTAGGGGCCGGCGACATCGGCGCCGTCGCCAAGCTCAGCGAAACGTCGACCGGCGATACGCTGGCCGGCAAGGACCATCCTGTGGTGCTGCCGCCGGTGGAGTTTCCCGATCCGGTGATCTCGATGGCCGTGGAGCCCAAGAGCAAAGTCGACGAGGACAAGATGGGGGCTTCGCTGCAGCGACTGACCGAGGAAGATCCGACGTTCCACGTCCGCCGCGACGGGGAACTCAAGCAAACCGTGATCTCCGGGATGGGGGAGTCCCATCTCGAGATCATGGCCGACCGGCTGCATAGGAAATTCAGCGTCGACGTGGCGCTCTCGACCCCCAAGGTCCCGTACCGGGAGACCGTGCGCGGCAAAGGCAAGGCCCAGGGCCGCTACGTCAAGCAGACCGGCGGGCGCGGCCAGTACGGGGTGTGTTTCGTCGAAGTCGAGCCGCGGGAGCGGGGCGCGGGGTTCGAATTCGTGGATAAGATTTTCGGGGCGGCGATTCCCAATCAGTTCATCCCGTCGGTGGAGAAGGGCGTGCGCAAGGCGCTGGAGGAAGGCGTGATCTCCGGCTCGCGGGTCGTGGACATCCGGGTAATCCTTTACGACGGGAAGTATCACGACGTGGACAGCTCCGACATCGCGTTCCAGATCGCGGGCTCGATGGCCTTCCGCGACGCGGCCATGGCCGCGGGGGTGGTTCTCCTGGAGCCGATCATGGAGCTGCGGGTCCGGGTGCCCGAAGAGCAGATGGGTGACGTGATCGGCGATCTCAACGCCAAGCGGGGCCGTATCCATGGCATGGAGCCGCAGGGGAACGGGAAGACGGTCGTCCACGCCCACGTCCCACAGGCGGAAGTGCTGCGGTACGCGTCCGATCTCCGCTCGATGACCGGCGGCCGGGGCACGTTTGAGATGACGTTTTCTCACTACGAGGAAGTGCCGGCCCACCTCACGGATAAGATTGTCGCCAGCGCGAAACAGCAGAGAGCCGAGGCGGCGTCCCACTAGACGGGTAGCCTGGCTGCCGGGGAATAGTTGCCTCAAGTGGGGTCGTTAGTGTTCGGCAGGAGCGCTCATCCGGCCGCCGAACAGAATTAGACCACAACGGTGTGCGGAGGGCCTTATCTCGAGCGGAGATAGGGCCCTTTGCGGTGCTTGTGGACGATCATGCGAAGTTTCCTGTCGCCCGACCTCAAAGAAGAAATCCGCCGCAAGGTCGACCTGGTCGATTTGATCTCGGCCCATGTGGCGTTGAAGAAGGCCGGCAAGTACTATAAGGGACTGTGCCCGTTCCACTCTGAGAAGACGCCCTCGTTTCACGTCGACCGGGAAAAGGGCCTCTGGCACTGCTTCGGGTGCCAGCGGGGCGGGACGGCGTTCGACTTCGTCATGCAGACGGCAAACCTGACGTTTCCGGAGGCCGTCCAAGAGCTTGCCAGGCGCGCGGGGGTCGCGCTGGAGCGGACGCCGGAAGATACCCGGCGGGCCTCGGAGCGGGAGCGGCTCTATCGGGCGCTGGCCGCCGCCGCCGCGTTCTTCCGCGACCAGCTGGCCGATCCGAACGTGGGGAGGCCGGGCCGGGAGTACCTGAAACGCCGCGGGCTCGATCAGGGCACCGTCGACAGGTTCCAGCTCGGTTACGCCCCCCCGGAGTGGGACGCGTTGCTCACCGCCCTGACGCGGAAGGGGTATCAGCCGTCGCTGCTGGAGCAGGCCGGGCTCGTGCAGCCCCGGCAGCGCGGCGACGGTTACTATGACCTGTTCCGGCACCGGTTGATGTTCCCGATCATGGATCTGCAGGACAGGCCGGTCGCGTTTGGCGGACGGGCGCTGGACCCTGACGCCCAGCCTAAGTACCTGAACTCGAAGGAGACCGCGGCATTTGCGAAGGGCAAGACGCTCTACGCGCTGTCGCTGGCCCGCGACACGATCCGCCAGTCGAACGAGATTGTGGCCGTGGAAGGCAACATCGACGTCGTGACCTGCCATCAGTTCGGCATTACCAACGCCGTCGCATCGCTGGGGACGGCTCTGTCGGCGGAGCAGGTTCTGCTGATGAAGCGGTTCGCCGACCGCGCCACGCTGGTCTATGATGCCGACGCGGCGGGGATGGCAGCATCGGAGCGGGCGATGGCATTGTTCGATGAGGTGGAACTGCCCGTGCGCGTCGTGGTCCTTCCCGCGGGGGATCCGGACGAATTTCTGCGCACGCAAGGCGTCGAGGCGTTCCGCCGGTTGCTGGCCGCGGCGCTGCCGGTGTTTGATTACCAGGTAGCCATGGCCGTGCGCCGCCATGATCCCGCATCGGTCGAAGGGAAGGTGAGGATCGTCGATGAACTGCTTCCGGCCCTCGCCGCGGTGGCGAATCCGGTCAGACAGGCCGAATACATCCGGGCCCTGGCCGAGCGGTTCGATCTGCGCGAGGACGCCATCCGCCAGCGTCTGCGGAGCAAGGGACGTCCCCGGGCGGGGAGCGCTGCCCAGCCTCCGCTGGAAACCCGGCCCGAGCGCGCGCGGGTGCAGGCCGAACGATTGCTCCTCCACCTGATGGTGCGTGACCCCGCCCTGCGGCCGGTGGTGGCGGCGCGGCTGGAGCCGGCTGATTTTGCGGACCCGGTCCATCAGGCGCTCGCGCAAGCGCTGTTTGAGGGGCCGGATGAGGAATCAGATCTGCTCCGCGAGCGTCTACATGAAGGAGAGCAGGCGCTGTTCCTGCGGATGCTGTTCGAGGATCCGCCCGTCGAGGAAAAAGACACGCAGAAAGTGCTGACCGACGCGATCGGCTTCCTGGCGGAGCGGGAGCCCAACGCGCTGCGGCGGCAGGTCCTGGCCAAGGAAATCCAGGCCGCCCAGGCCGCCGGGGACAGTGAGAAGGTTCGCAGCCTGCAGATGCAGTATCTAAAACTAGTTGGCAGCATGGACCTCCCGGAAGGGAGGTGAGGACGATGGCCCGGAAAAAAACGGCCCAGCCGCAGACCCAGACAACCGAGGAAATGCCCGCCGAGCTGAAAGCCCTGGTCGAGTTGGGGAAGAAGCGCGGCTATTTGACCCACGACGAGATCCTCGAACAGTTCCCCGAGGCGGAGCAGAACATCGAGCTGATCGACCGGGTCTACTCTGTCCTGCTGGAGCAGGGCGTTGATGTCGTCGAAGACGCCAAGGAAGCCGAGGGCAAGGGCAAGGAAGACGAGGAGCCGCGCGAGGCCGAGGGTGTGGCGATCGACGACCCCGTCCGGATGTACCTCAAGGAGATCGGCAAGGTCTCCCTGCTGTCTCCGGAACTGGAAGTCGAGCTCGCCCAGCGGATGGAGAAGGGCGAGGAGGAAGCCAAGCGCCGGCTGATCGAGGCCAACCTGCGCCTCGTCGTCTCCATCGCCAAGAAGTACGTGGGCCGCGGCATGCTGTTTCTCGACCTGATCCAGGAGGGAAACCTGGGGCTGATCCGCGCCGTCGAAAAGTTCGACTGGCGCAAAGGGTACAAGTTCAGCACGTACGCCACCTGGTGGATCCGCCAGGCGATCACCCGCGCCCTGGCCGATCAGGCCCGCACCATCCGCATCCCGGTCCACATGGTGGAGACGATCAACAAGCTGATTCGCATCTCCCGCACGCTGCTGCAGGATCTGGGGCGCGAGCCCACGGCTGAGGAAATCGCCGAGGCGATGGCGCTGCCGGTGGAGCGGGTGCGCGAGATCATCAAGATCGCCCAGGAGCCGATTTCGCTGGAGACACCGATCGGCGAAGAGGAAGACAGCCACCTCGGCGACTTCATCGAAGACCAGGACGCCCTGGCCCCGGCGGAAGCCGCCTCCTTCACGATGCTGAAGGAGCAGCTGGAGGACGTGCTGGAAACGCTGACGCCGCGTGAGCGCAAGGTGCTCAAGCTGCGGTTCGGCCTCGACGACGGCCGCCCGCG
>DASXUC010000124.1:0-25549 GCA_036505015.1 bacterium
GACCTGGTCTTTGCGATGACCGGCAGCGGGCCGGCGTTTTCGACGGACGTCCCGGGGATCTTCATGTTCGAGACAACCTTCCGCGGAAACCGCTTCGCCGACGGGGCCGCGATCGCCATCGTGATGCTGGTGATGATCGCCGTCGTCGTCATCCCGTACCTGGTCTGGAGCACCCGCGAGGAGGCGACCGAGTAGCCGATGGCCCGAACGCTGGCGGCGGCGCCTCCCATGGCGACGACGATCCCCGGCCGGCGCTTCCGACCGGGCCGCGTGCTGATGTATGCGATTCTGATCGTCTTTGCCATCTTGTACCTGATTCCGATTTTCGTGCTCGTGAACAATGGGCTGAAGTCGTTCCGGGAGGTCAGTCTCAGCCACATGTGGGACCTGCCGCACCCGGCGACGCTGGACAGTTTCCGCAAGGCCTTCGTGAATCTCGCTCCGAACCTGCGGAACAGCCTGGTCCTCGTCGTCCCGGTGACGATCCTCGCCGCCTTCCTCGGCTCGGTGAACGGCTACATCCTGGCGAAGTGGCGGTTCCGCGGCGCGAACGTCTTCTTTCCGCTGCTGCTGTTCGGGATGTTCATCCCATACCAGAGCGTGCTGATCCCGCTGGTGCAGTTCCTGCAGTGGTTCGGCCACCTGCTCGGCGTGCAGCTTTATGGATCGATCAACGGGCTGATCCTCGTCCACGTCGTGTACGGCCTGCCGATCATGACGCTGATCTTCCGGAACTACTACGCCACGGTGCCCACGGAACTCGTCGAATCGGCGCGCATCGATGGCGCGGGCATCCTGGGAACGTACGTGAACATCATGCTGCCGCTGTCGATGCCCGGGTTCGTGGTCGCAATGATCTGGGAAGTGACACAGGTCTGGAACGAGTTCCTGTTCGCCGTGGTGATCACCAGCAACCCGGCCCGCCAGCCGATCCAGGTCGCGCTGCAGAACCTCGCCGGCAGCCAGATCATCGAGTGGAACGTGCAGATGGCCGGCGCCCTGCTGGCCGCGCTCCCGCCGCTGCTGGTCTACATCTTCCTGGGTCGCTACTTCCTGCGCGGGCTGCTCGCCGGGGCGCTAAAGGGATAAGGCTACAGGCGGGGGTCCACCGGTTCGCTCTCTAAGGCCAGCACGCCCAAGACGCACTCGTGGACCCGGTACAGTGGATCGCCCCGGACGAACCGCTCCAACGCCTCGATCCCCAGGGCAAACTCACGCATCGCCAGAGAGCGCTTCCGAGCGAGGCCCCTGGCCCTGAGCCGCTCGAGATTGTCAGAAAGCGTGTACTCGGGACCGTAGATAATGCGCAGGTACTCGCGCCCGCGCGACTTCAATCCAGGCTGAAGCGGGCCGCGAGGCCCCCTGGCCACGAAAGCCAGCGGCTTGACGACGACCCCCTCTGCCCCACCGAGCGTCAGATCCTCCCACCAGCGGAAGGCTTCCGCCACGTCGGTTGCGGATCCAACATCCACCTTCCGGTACGTGGTGGGAACAACCACGCCGCGGCCACCCCCACGGGTCGCATCGGCGGTCGCGAGGCGTTCGGCCATCCGCATGTGCCACTCGTGGTCGCGATCGACGTGCACCGTTCCGGCGGAGGCCAGCAGGTGAAATGGGGCGAGGCGCAGATCGTCGACCGAGTGGACCGGCCAGACGAAGCGCCGATACGCTTCGCCATAGCGGGCCACGGCTTGCAGCCGGCTGCGCGTATGGCTCTTCAGGGCCTCGAGAGGCAGGCCGCGTCCTGTGGCAACTTTCAGCGCCGCCGCAGCGTCTGTCAGCGCAACCCGCGCGGCGGTACCCACGGCGGCATATTGGTCCTTGAGAAGTTCCTCAGCTTTGGCAGACCACGGCATCAACTCACAGTCCAGACACAGCCAGTCCGTATCGAGTTCCTGCCAGAGTCCGGCCGCGTCCGCGGCCATCCGGACACGGTCCAGCACGCCGGCTTCCATGACCGCATCAGTAAAGAACGGCCGGCCGGTTCTTGTGAAGCAAATCCCGGTGCGGCCGTCAGCCGAGCCGAAGCGGCGCTGGGCGGTGGTCTGGTCGACGCAGACGACCACCACGGCGCGGGAGCCCATGTGCTTCTCCTCGCACACGAGGTGGGAGACTCCCTTGCTCGCGTAGTAGGCGAACGCTTCGCTGGGATGCTCCAGCAGGTCCGGCTTGGACGAAGTTTCGGTCGGCGCCATCGTCGGCGGCAGGTAGATCAGCCATCGCGGGTCAACTGCGAACCGGCTCATGACCTCTACCGCGGCCCTCGCCTGTTCTTCTCTCAGCGTCACTCTGCCGAGCAGCCGGGTCTCGATGCTGCGGCGGCCGGTAACGTCAGCGATGTCCAGCAGGGTGCCTGCGGTGCTGACCTGTGGTGCCGGCGTTGTGAGCGGGCGCGCCGGATGGTAGTGTTCTCGCGCCGCTGGAACCGACACGAGTTCCCGCTCCGGATAGCGCAGCGCGGTGAGCCGGCCGCCGAACACGCAGCCGGTATCGATGTTGATCGTGTTGTTTTCCCACCTCGCTTCAGCCACGGGCGTGTGACCGTAGACCACAAGCGCTGAGCCGCGGTACGCTTCGGCCCAATTGAAGCGCACGGGCAGACCGAACTCGTCGGTTTCCCCGGTGGTCTCTCCGAAGAGCGCAAACTCCCGCACCTGCTTCGACGCGCGACCCTGCATTTCGGACGTCATCCCCGCGTGGGCCACCACGAGCCGGCCCGCGTCGAGAACGTAGTGGCTGACCAGGCCGTCGAGGAAGCGGGCAACTTCGTCCTTGAACTCCGGCGTCTCCGCCGCGAGTTGGCTCAGAGAGGCTTCAAGCCCGTGGGTTACCTGGACGCGCCGCCCGCGCATAGCCCGCACAAGCTTCACGTCATGGTTGCCCGGAAGGCACAGGGCAGTTCCGTCGTGGACCATCGACATCACCAGCCGGAGGACGCCCGGAGTGTCAGGTCCCCGATCGACGAGGTCGCCGATGAAAATCGCTCTCCGTCCGGCCGGCGGCACGACAGACGTTCCCGAGACTGCGTACCCAAGTTTGCCGAGCAGCGCCACTAGTTCGTCGTAGCAGCCGTGAACGTCGCCGACGATGTCGAACGGCCCACGATCGTCCCGACGGTCGCTCCAGATTCGCTGGCGCTCTACCGTGACGGCATCGACCTGTTCGGGCGCAGTCCACGCGTAAATCGCGTGAAAACCCTCCTTGGCCAGGGAACGATGGGACCGTCGAAGGTGGTCGGCTTGGCGATCAATTGCCGGTGGGGGGATCCTACGATCCGTGCGCACACGGTTGCGGTCCTTCAATAGACGGACCGGCAGATCGAAGACGAGGGCGATTGGCAGGCAGTGCTGATCCCGCGCGAGTGTAATCAGCGGCCGCCGCGCTTCCGGCTGGAGATTCGTGGCATCGACAACGGTCAGGCGCCCCGCCGCCAGCCGCTTGCGGACGATGAAGTGCAGCACCTCGAAGGCATCCGCGGTTGCGCTGAGGTCATTCTCGTCATTAGACACGAGTGCGCGACAGAAGTCCGACGAGATTACTTCGGTCGGCTTGAAGTGCCGGGCCGCAAACGTCGACTTGCCGGAGCTCGAGGCGCCGATCAGGACCACCAGGGACAGCTCAGGAATCTGAATCTTCACGCCGCAGTTCTCCAAGAATGTCTTTCGTGATGTCGGTGAGAAACTCAACATTGCCCTCAATTTCGGCGATCTCTCGGTCGATGCGCTTGGATCCCCGCCTTCGAGGCGGCCGATATCCCGGGAGGGACTGATGACGAAGGCGCAGGAGCAAGTCGTTGAGGTCATCCGCGCCCGTTGGCACTTCGGGCAACGCCGAGGCGACAGCCGAGGCGGCCAGCACCTCGCGCAGGCGCAGGTACTCCGCCTCCAGGAATTCAAGGCGCGCGGGTGGCAGCGCAACATTCTCGTCCTCGGCGATCTTTCGTGCGACGAGGTCATCGAGGTACGTCAGTTTGAACTCCTCATTCAGCCGCAGCAAATTGGCCTCGATCTCTCCTGTCCTCATTAGGTTGATCCCGGTCAGCAGCACCCGAAAGACATAGAGCAGCAGTTTGACCCGGGGCCCTTTCTTTTCCAACATCCGCCATTGCGATTCGGCGAAGCCCAGATAATGCCCGGCGTGGCCGCGTGTGACACACCGACGCGCGATCTCCTCTAACTCCGCGTGCTCCCGGCTGCTGCTTATTCCCAGCGGAGAATAGATCTGCTCCAGCACATACCCGTTGCGCTTCAGAATCATCGCAAAGTACTTCCTGACATCGTGCGTCACGAGCTCGACGCGCCCGCGCCGTGTCTCCACCGCATCCTCGATTGTTTCCCGCGGCGGAACCAGGCCAAGGACCGCGTCGGCGGGCAGAATGTGCGCCCCGCGCACGTCGTAATCGGAATCGCGAGAAGGGAAGCCATAGAGGTGCGCCCCGCTGACTGCGGCAAAGAGCAGCGGATAGGGCTGCCGTCCGTGGACGACGTCGGAGACATCATGCGGCAGCTCCGGATCTCTGACTTCGGGCCGAACCGGGAGTTCACCGGCTGGCAAGCGGCTCAATCGATCGAGCGCCTGCTGCAGTGCTTCACGGGCGCGCCGAGATCGGGCTCTGGCGAGACCGGTTTGGAGCTGCTGTTTTGTCTCAGGCGCGGCGAGCCACATCATCACCTGGCGCATCTGCTCCTTCCGCTCCTCCCAGTGCGCGTTACGGAGCGCTCCGTATAGTGTGAGCTCGTTGTACTCGCTGCTGACAAAGTCAGCCAAGCGCTCAATAGCCGGCGGTGACTGTGAGTTCCGCCACTCGTCCAGGAAGGGGCCGAGATCGTCCAGCGCCCGACCGAGCGCGGTCAGATACGTGTCGACGTCAAAGGCTCTGCCTCGCGCGCTGTCGGGGGACATCCGCAGGCCATGCCTCCAGAACGCAGCGAAGTATGTCTCAATCGCGTGCTGCTCGGTGACCGGCCACGCCCGCCACTCACCATAATGCAGCTTGCCGAACAGCGTCTCGGGCGGAGTATGGCCCACCTCGCCGGATTCCGCCGTCAGCTCGAGCAGCCGAGGCAGGAAATGCTTGAAGTCGTGCGCCTCGCCCCACGTCGTCAACGCCTTGAAAGCATACTTCTCCAGATCGCGCGCGCTGAGATCGCGCAGCGATTTGCCGGTGATGTCCTTTATGTCGTGCGGCGTCACGCAGCCACAGTCGCAGACGCTCATCGGCAGCACCAGGGGATACTGCGCGAACGCCTCGTACAATTCCTCAATCGCCGCTCTCAGCTGCAGAATCTTCGGGCCCTTCATTAGTCCGCTCCACGTTTCTTGAGCACGGCCATCTGTGTCGGCGCGCCCAACTGCGGATCTTCAGGACCGACCGGATGGATACTCACAGCATAGTCATGGCGAGTTCCCACGTCCGACGTCCATTCCCGGAATTGCGCCCGCGTCCACTCAAACCGGTGGTCACGGTGACGGAACTCGCCCGGGGACAGTCCGGGAAAATTCGGATTGTACTCGGCATTCGGCGTCGTCAGCACGACCAGGCGAGGACCGGTCTGGGCGAACACGACTTGCTCGAAGGCGGCCAGCCGCCACGGGTCCAAGTGCTCGATCACCTCCATGGCGACCGCCGCGTCATACCCGGCTAGCCGGCGATCCCGGTAGGACAGTGATCCGTGGAAGAGTGCGATCCGCTCGCGCCGCGCAGCCGGAAGTGAGTCAATCCGCAGGCGCTCGCGCGCGATTTCAAGCGCCCGGGAAGAGACATCCATGCCCGCTATCCGTTCCAGCGTGCGGTCCTTCAACAGTTCGCGAAGCAGACCTCCTGAGCCGCAGCCGAGGTCGATCACACTGCGGACCTCGGCGGTGTGCAGAACCGCCAACACAGCTGCGATGCGCTGCTCCTGCAGGCTCAGCGGGCGCTCAAGGCGCTCCTCCTCGGCCTCGCGGGCCGTCTCGGCGGCTTCCGGATCAGGCTGATCCTCTTCCACCAGTCGGGCCAGAGCGAGACGGGCAAGGCTGCGGCGATATTTTAAGTAACGCCGCACAATGAGATCGCGCTCGGGATGTCTGCCGAGCCAGTCACTGCCCCGCCGGAGCAGCTTCTCGACCTCGTCCTCACCCACCCAGTAGTGCTTCTCATCATCCAGTACGGGAACTAATACGTAGAGATGGGTTAGTAACGTGCTCAGCCGCACCGTTCCGGTCAACGTGAGCGTGAAGAAATCGCTGTCGCCCCACTCCGGGATCCGTTCGTCGAGTACGTGGGCCTGCGCATCGACGGCGTAGCCCAGTGGTTCGAACAGGCGCCGGAGCAGGTCCTCGCCTCTGTTGGAGTACAGCGGCGCAATCCGCACGCGCAGCGGGATCGGCGTTTCTGCCAGTTCCGGTCGTTCCTTGCTCCGGCCGGTCAGGGCGGTACCGAAGACGCGCAGGATGGCGACGCTCAGAAACGACGAGGCGGCGTACGGACGGTCGTTGACATACTGGCGGATCGAGGCCCCGGCCGTTCTGCTCCGCCGCGCGCGGACCAGGTCGACCGGGTTGATATCCAGGAGCAGCACGGCGGTGCATCGCTCCGGCATCGCCTCAGGGTAGAAAACGTACGCGTTCCCAAAAGGCAGCGAGGCAGTGTGGACGTTGGCGGGGTTCTTGTGCAGCAGGTACCCCAGGTCTGTCGCCGGGTTGTAGATCGTCGTGATCGTGAGCATGTCTTTCTATCGTACCTGACCGTACAGGCGGCGGCGCAGCCCGCGTCAAAATCAGGAGTATGCAGGTCGCACCCGGAGTGGCGATCGATCTCGCCCGGCGGCGGACATGGGCGGAGGTGGATCTGGACGCCATCGCCGCTAACGTCCGCGCGATCCGCGCGCTGCTGCCCGAATCGTGCCGGTTCATGGCGGTGGTGAAAGCCGACGGCTACGGCCACGGCATGACCCAGGCGGCAAAGGCGGCGGTGGAGGCCGGCGCGACGTGGCTGGGGGTGGCGACGCTGGACGAGGGACTGGTGCTGCGGGTGGCAGGGTTCCGCGAACCGGTCCTGGTTCTGGGCGCGCTGGGATCTGAAGATCTGGTTGCCGCCAGCGTGCCGCGGCCGCCGCTCAGCGTGACGATCGCGTCGCCTGAGATGATGGAGGCCCTGCTCCAGACTCCCGTTTCCGGCGTACGGGTGCATCTCAAAGTGGACACGGGGATGACCCGTCTCGGCGTGCTGCCGGAGGACGTTCCGACGATGCTCGACGTGCTGGAGCGAATCCGACCGCGCGTCGAGCTGGAAGGGTGCTGTACACACCTGGCCGCCGCCGACGATGTCGACCCGTCGTTCACACGGAGACAATTGGAGACATTTGCTCCGGTGGCCGCCGCGGTCCGGAAGCGCTTTCCCGCGGCAGTGATCCACACCGCCAGCAGCGCCGGGGCGATTGCGTTTCCGGAGTCACGCTACGACATGGTGAGAATCGGTCTGTCCATGTATGGGATCTACCCGGCGCCGCACCTCCAGCCGGCCGTCGCGCTGCAGCCCGCCATGCGGTTCCTCAGCCGGATCGTGCGCGTCTTGCGCGTGCCGGCCGGCACGCCGGTGAGTTACGGCGCAACGTACCGGACGGCCGGTGCCACGACGATCGCCACCGTCGCGTGCGGATACGCGGATGGCTACCCACGTCAGGCGGGCGGCCGGGGTCAGGTGGTCATCAGAGAACGCCGGTATCCTATCGCCGGCCGCGTGAACATGGATCATCTCATGGTCGACGTTGGCGACGCGGATGTGCGGATGGGGGATGAGGTGGAGCTCTTTGGCACCGCGGTGAGCGCGGACGACCTTGCGGCCTGGGCCGGCAGCGTCTCCTACCAGATCCTCTGTGCGGTCGGGCCACGCGTGCCGCGAGTGTTCCTGCGCGGCGGGCAGCCCGTTGATGTGCGGGGGCCCAGGTAAGCAGCCGTGCGGGTCGCGTTTCAAGGCGAGCGTGGCGCGTACAGCGAGGAGGCCGCCGCGGCATTGCTGGGCGACGTGGAGGTGGCCCCGTACGCGTCGCTCGCGGAGGTGTTCGAGGCGGTCACGCGCGGCGCAGCCGACCGTGCGGTCGTCCCCGTGGAGAACTCGCAGGCCGGGTCGATCAACGAGACGTACGATCTGCTGATCTCGCATTCCCTGTTCATCACCGCCGAGCTCGACCTGCGCATCCGCCACTGCCTGCTGGCGGTGGCCGGACAGACGCTGGCTGACATCACGACGGTGTCCTCGCATCCGCAGGCGCTGGCGCAGTGCGACGAGTTCATCCGGCGGCACGGGTTGGCGGCCGTCCCCGCCTATGACACCGCGGGCAGCGCGAAGATGGTGGCGGAGCGCAAGGTGCGGCGTACCGCGGCGATCGCCGGACGGCGGGCCGCGGAGATCTACGGCCTGGAAGTGCTCGCCGAGGGGATCGAGACGAATCTGTACAACTACACGAAATTCCTCCTCCTCAGCACGACGCCGGCGCCCAGACAGCCCGATTCGAAGACGTCGATCGTCTTCACCACCGAGAACATCCCCGGTGCACTCTACAAGGCGCTGGGAGCGCTTGCGACGCGCTCGCTGAACCTGACCAAGCTGGAGTCCCGCCCGCGACGCGAGGTGCCGTGGGAGTACGTCTTCTACGTCGACTTCGAAGGTCATCAGGATGACCCCGAGGCCGCCGCGGCGCTATCCGACCTGGCCCGCGTGTGCGTGTTCCACCGCGTGCTGGGGAGTTATCCGAAGTCCCCGAACCACTCGCTGCGCTCGGGTTCGGGGCAAGCGTCCGGACTGCCCTAACTCGTGAGCGAGTTCCCGCGGATTCTGCCGTTTGGGGATCGCGCGCTCGTGGTGGAGTTTGAGGACGTCCTGTCGCCCGAGGTGAATGCGCGGGTGCGCGCGCTCGCCCTGCGTCTTGACGCGCTGCCGGGAGTGGTGGAGACGGTGCCCACGTTTCGATCCCTGCTGGTGGTGATCGATCCCGCGGTTTCATCACAGGCGATTGCGGACGACGCGCTGCGGTTGGCCGGAACCACAACGGCGACCGCCGCCGGAGCGACCCGCACCGTTGAGGTGCCCGTCGTCTATGGCGGTGAGTACGGGCCGGATCTGCCGGACGTCGCGGCAGCCACCGGGCTGACGGCGGAAGAGGTTGTCCGGATCCACAGCGGGCGGGAGTATCTCGTCTACATGCTCGGGTTCGCGCCGGGCTTCCCATACATAGGCCCGTTGGATCAGCGCCTCCGCGTACCGCGGCTGGATTCGCCCCGAGTCCGGGTCCCCGCGGGATCGGTGGCCGTCGCCGACGTGCTGACCGCGATCTATCCGCTGCAGACGCCAGGCGGTTGGCGGCTCATTGGCCGCACCCCGCTGCGCACGTATGATCCCACGGACGCCGATCCCTTTTTCTTTCATCCTGGAGACCGCGTGCGCTTTGTGCCCGTGGAAGATGCCGCGTTTTCCGTTGGTGCACTGGACCATCCGCGCCCAATCCACGCGGGACGTCACCCGGTATTCGAGGTCCTGGAGCCGGGCCTGTACTCGACCCTTCAGGACGCAGGTCGGCCCGGATTCCGCAGCCGTGGTCTGCCGGCCTCCGGGGCAATGGATCCCCTCGCGCTGCAGATTGCCAACGCGGTGGTCGGAAATCCGCAAGGCGCTGCCGCGCTGGAGGTGACGGCCCCCGGACCGGTGCTGCGCGCCCTGGAAACGGCGACCGTCGCGGTGGCCGGCGCGGATCTTTCGGCGACGATCGACGGCACGGCGATCGAGCCGGCGGTTCCCGTAGCCATCAGGCCCGGGCAGACGATGCGATTCGGCTTTCCACGTCGGGGGGTGTGGGCCTACGTTGCCGTGGCCGGAGGGATTCGGGTGCCGATGGTGTTGGGCAGCGCGTCGACGTATGTCCCCGGAGGCATCGGCGGCATGGGAGGGCGCCGTCTGATCGCCGGCGACATCCTGGGCCGCGGCGAGGGCGAGACCGGTTCCGCCGCGCTCACCACGCCCTCGCTGGTGCTCCCGGTGAAGGAAGTGACGATCCGCTGCGTGCTCGGACCCCAGGCGGATTGGTTCACCGCAGATGCGGGCGAAACGCTGCGGACTGCGGCGTATCGCGTCACCGTGCGCAGCGATCGCGCGGGAATCCGGCTGGAGGGTCCGGGCTTGCAGCACCGCGGCCGGGCCGACATCTTATCCGACGGTATGCTCCCCGGCGCTATCCAGGTGCCCGGGGGCGGTCAGCCAATTGTCATAATGCCCGATGGGCCCACGACCGGCGGGTATCCAAAGATCGGCGTGGTTGTCTCTGCGGATCTGCGGTTGCTCGCCCAGGCCCAGCCCGGGACGCGCATACGCTTTGTGGAAACCACAGTGGAGGAGGCACACTCGCACGACGATGCAGCTCGGTAGTCTGCCCCGCGTCAAGCTGGCCTATCTGCCGACCCCGTTGGAGGAGGCCCCGCGCCTGAGTCAATTTCTCGGCGGGCCGAGGATCTGGATTAAGCGCGACGATCTGACCGGTTTGGCGATGGGCGGGAACAAGGCGCGCAAACTCGAGTTTCAGATGGGCCAGGCCCGGGCCCGCGACGCGGACGTGATCATTACCGTGGGGGCGCCGCAGTCCAATCACGCGCGGATGACCGCGGCGGCTGCAAAACGGCTGGGCATGGACGCGGTGATCGTGCTCGGCGGGGACGCCCCGGAGTTCTTCCAGGGGAATCTGCTGCTCGACCGGATCTTCGGCGCGGACGTGCGGATTCTGCAGACCGATGACGACTACATCCTTAGCGCAACGATCGAAGACATCGCGCGGCAGCTCAAGCAGCAGGGGCGCCGGCCGTTCATCATCCCGCGTGGAGCCAGCAACGCCTACGGCGCGGCGGCATACCTGGAAGCCGCGATAGAGACCCTGTCCCAGGCGAACGCCATGGGCATCCGGTTGGATGCCATCGTGCATGCCAGTACGTCGGGGGGCACGCAGTCCGGGCTGTATACGGGCACGCGGTTGACAGAAAGCGGGGTGCAGGTGATTGGGATCAGCGCGGGACCCAAGAAAGAAGTCGTGGTCAAACGCGTGCTGGGGATCGTGACCGAACTCGCCGAACTGCTGGACCTGCAGTGGCGACCCCATCCCGACGACATCATCGTCTATGATGACTATGTCGGCGAGAAGTACGCGGTGCCGACGCCGGAATGCCTCGAGGCCATCCGGATCCTGGCGCGGACCGAAGGCATCCTGCTCGATCCGGTGTACACCGGCAAAGGGATGGCCGGTTTGATGGGTCTGATTTCGTCCGGACGCTTCACGCCCGACCAGAACGTCGTCTTCTGGCACACCGGCGGCCAGCCCGCGCTGTTCGCGTTCGCGGGTCTGCTGCAGGAGGGGTAGTGATGAAACCACGCATCGGCGTCACGACATCCGTCGGCGGTTCGCAGCGCCCGAAGAACCAGCGGTACATCGAGGCGGTCCAGCGCGCCGGCGGCGAGCCGGTCTGGATCGAACCTCAGCATGTTGCGGCTGCCGGCGGCCCCAAGGCCCTCCTCGAGACGCTGGACGGCCTGCTGCTCAGCGGCGGCCGCGATATCGATCCCAATGAGTACGGCGAGACGCTGATCGAAGGCATCGGCGTGGAGCTCGATCCGGAGCGCTACCGCGCGGAACTCCCACTGGCTCGCGAGGCGCTGGCGATGGATTTTCCGATCTTAGGCATCTGCGGGGGCATGCAGGCGCTCACGGTGGCCTCGGGTGGCGTCCTTTACCAGGACCTCTCGTTGATCGGCATCGAGGTCGCCGATCACTACGTGAAGGGCCGACCGGTGTTCCATCCGGTGACGGTGGCTCCGCAGACCCGGCTGGCCGAGATCCTGAGCGCCGGTCCGGTCAACGTCGCGAGCTCCCACCACCAGGTCGTCAAGACTCCAGGGCAGGGATTCGTAGTGGTCGCTACCGCACCCGACGGCGTCATCGAGGCCGTGGAGGCGCCGGCGCATCGCTTCGTTATCGCGCTGCAGTGGCATCCTGACTTGATGCCGGACGACATTCGGCAGAGGCGAACATTCGAGGAGCTGGTCGCTGCGGCGGCGCGCGCCGCGGTGGTCTCCCGCCCGACGTAGTGCCCTCTTCGCTTACGTGGACCCAGCCGCACTGGCTTCAGCATGCCCACGGATGGATCTTGGTCCAGCTGCGGCAGCTGAATGTAAGCCTCCGCGGGCCGATTGAGCAGCCGCACATTTACCCCTGGGCGACGGTGCTCAGGGTCTCGACCGATCGGGGCGATCTCTTTTTCAAAGCATCGCTTCCGGTGCTGGCACACGAGCCGGCTTTGACTGAGATGCTGGCTCGGTGGCGGCCCGACTGCACGGCGGATGTCCTCGCCACAGACCGGGACCGCGGCTGGATGCTCACGCGCGACGCCGGCGCGAAACTGCGAGACGTCATCGCCTCTTCTGGTGATCGCAGTCACTGGATGCGCGTGTTGCCCTTGTACGCGGAGCTGCAAATCCAGATGGGAGAGCGGCTCGCCGATCTGCTGGCCGTGGGTGTCCCCGATCACCGGCTGGGAACCCTCCCCCGCCGTTACGAAAATCTTCTGGGTGACCGGCAGGCCCTGCGCATCGGTCTGGACGAGGGGCTGTCTCCCGGGGAGTACGAGCGTCTGCTGAACCATGCTCTGCGGTTTGCCGAGCTGTGCCGGTCTCTGGAGGAGTTTGATATCCCCGAGTCGCTTCAGCATGATGACTTCCACAGCGGGAACATTTTCGTCCAGGACGGTCGGTATGTGTTTTTTGACTGGGGTGACAGCTGCGTGGCGCATCCCTTCTTTAGCATGGTGGTCACCTTCCGAGTGATCGCACACGAGTTTGGAGTGGAGGCGGGAGGCCCTGAAATCGTCCGGTTACGCGATGCGTACATCGAACCGTGGACACGGGTTCGCTCGCGATCCACGGTGCTCGAGGCGTTCGCGATTGCCCAGCAAGTGGGCACCGTGTGCCGGGTACTCACCTGGCACGGGGTCATCTCTGGCCTGGAAGAACCCTTCCGCTCCGAGTATGGCGAAGCAGTGCCGCGCTGGCTGCGAGCGTTTCTGTCAGCTGCGTCCGGTCAGGTCTGAGATGAGGAACGGGGTCGGTTCCGTTTGTTGCGCCTACCGCCGGCGGCGCGGTGACGCTTCCATCAGATCGGACAACCGCCGGGCCCCCGGTATTTGTGGCCTCTCGAGCAGGTTTTCCAGCCGCCCTTGTTGGCTTGTACCATGTAGGTCTTTTCCCCGCGGCGTCACATCTTCGTACGACAGACAAGCGTTTGGCAGGAGGTGACAGTCACCTCCGCGCCTCGGTGACAGTCACTTCCTCCTCCGGGCTCAGCCCGATGCCCCCGCCCGTTTTTGTTAGAATTGAGTTGTGCGGCGACTGGCAGAAGTCCTGGAGGCGATTTCCGGGACATCGAGCAAACTGGAAAAAGTGCGGCTGCTCGCCGAGTATCTGCCGACGCTCAGCGACGCTGAGCTCCGCATCGCCTGCACCTACCTGACCGGGTCCACCTTTCCCGCCGGCGATCCCCGCAAGCTGAACGTCGGCTGGTCCGCGATCGTCGATGCCCTCTTTGAGGTCTCGGGAGCGCCGCCGGAGGCGCTGGATCAGAGCTACCTGCAGCACGGCGACCTGGGCAAGGTCGCCTACGAACTCCTCGCGCAGAAAAACCGGCAGGGACTGTTCCGGACACCGCTCACGCTGCCGGCCGTGGACCGCATGTTCTCGCAGATGTCCGCCGCCGAGGGCAAGGGTTCCCGGGGCACCAAACTGCAGGCGATGCGGGCGCTGTTCGCCGATGCCGACCCATTGGAAGCGAAGTACCTGGTGCGCATCATCACGTCAGACATGCGTGTGGGTTTGAAAGAAGGCCTGCTGGAGGAGGGCATGGCCAAGGCGTTCAACCAGCCGCTCGCCGACGTGCGCCGGGCCAACATGCTGATCAGCGACGTCGGGGAGGTGGCGGTGATGGCCCGAGCCGGCCGCCTTGCCGATGCCACGCTGGAGATGTTTCGCCCGTTCCACTTCATGCTGGCGGATACGATCTTCTCGGTGGACGAGGCGTTCGAACCATTTGGGCGCTCGGGACAGGCGGCGGTCCGCCCGGAGTGGGTGATGGTCGAAGAGAAGTACGACGGCATCCGCGCCCAGGTCCACCGGCACGGGGACCGTCTGGCAATCTTTACGCGGACACTCGACGAGATCACCCCCTCGTTTCCCGAATTGCTGACCGACCTGCGGGCGCTGGCGGCGCAGTACATCATCGACGGGGAAATCGTGGCCTGGCGCGACGGCCGCGCCATCCCGTTTACGCACCTGCAGCAGCGGCTGCGCCGCAAGGATCCCGGCAGCCTGCTCGAGACGGTGCCGGTGGTCATGTTTGTCTTTGATCTGCTGCAGCTTGACGGGGCTGTCCTGATGGACGAACCGCTGGCCGACCGCCGGCGGCGCCTGGAAGCCCTGCACTTCGGCAGCCGCGTCCAGCCCGGGTTGTCGACGGTGGCCCGCGTGCCCGACGAATTGACCGCGCGCTTCCGGCAGGCCCGCGACCGCGGGAACGAAGGGCTGGTCATCAAACTGCCTGACTCGCGCTACCAGCCGGGCCGGCGGGGGCGGCAGTGGATGAAGTTGAAGGAAGAACTCGCCACCCTCGACGTCGTGGTGGTCGCGGCCGAGCACGGGCACGGCAAGCGGGCGGGGGTGCTGAGCGACGTGACGTTCGCCGTCCGCAACGGCGACGGCGAGTTCGTGCCCATCGGCAAGGCATACAGCGGATTGACCGACGAGGAAATCGCCACGCTGACGGCGTGGTTCCGCGCGCACACCGTCGCCGACCGGGGCCGCGTGAAGATCGTCGAGCCGCGGATCGTGCTGGAGGTTGCGTTCGATGCGGTGACGAAGAGCGAGCGCCACCGGTCGGGATATGCGCTGCGGTTCCCCCGCATCAAGCGCATCCGCGACGACAAGCGACCCGAGGAGGTCAATACGCTGCAGGACGTGGCGCAGATCTATGAGGCGCAGGGGGCGAGCCGGGGCGGCGATCCCCGAACTATTCGCGATGCGCAGTTTGGGGGTGCGCCCCGCGAAGCGCTGGGGGCAGACGGACGGAGAGGTAGGCGGACACGATGAGGAAGATGCTCGGCGCACAGGTCATCCTGTCAGGGCTGATCCTGGGCCTGGTTTTCACCGCCGCCGCGATGGCGAAGCCGGGTGCGGCCGCGGCGCCCGGGGGCCGGCGGGAGGTCGTCCAGATACGCGTCAGCGGCGTGATCGCGCCGTCGACGGCCCGCTACATCAACCGTGCCATCCGCGACGCCACCGAGCAGCGGGCCGAAGCCGTGCTCATCACCCTGGATACGCCGGGGGGCCTGCTGAAGTCGATGGATGATATCACCAAAGGCATGCTCAACGCGGAGGTGCCGCTGATCGTTTTCATCTCGCCCAGCGGAGCGCGGGCAGCGTCGGCCGGCGTGTTCGTGACCTACGCCGCCAACATCGCCGCCATGGCCCCGGGGACCCACATCGGTGCCGCGCATCCCGTCTCGGTGGGCCAGGGAGGCCAGCAGGACAAGACGATGATCGCCAAGATCACCAACGACGCGGTCGCGAACATCAAGGCGATTGCCCACCGCCGCGGCCGCAATGCGGAGTGGGCGGAGCGCGCGGTGCGGGAGAGCGTGTCGGTCAGCGATGAGGAGGCGGTCCAGCTGCACGTGGTCGACCTCATTGCGCTGGACGTCCCCGACTTGCTGACGAAGATCGATGGCCGCACGGTCGAGACGGTCACCGGCCCGACGCGGCTGGCCACGCGGGCCGCCGCGGTGCGGCCCGTGGAGATGGACGCCACGGAGCGGTTCCTGGATCTGCTCAGCGACCCCAACGTGGGGTTGATCCTCATGACCATCGCCATCTACGGCATCATCATCGAGATGGGCAACCCGGGCGCCGTGCTGCCCGGGGTGCTGGGCGGCATCGCCCTGATCCTGGCGCTGACGTCATTCGCCATCCTCGAAGTCAACATCGGGGGGCTGGCGATGATCGGCCTGTCGCTGCTGTTCTTTATCGCCGACATCAAGGTCGCCAGTCACGGGGTGCTGACGATCGGCGGTATTCTCGCGTTCGTGATGGGCGCGGTGCTGCTGACGGAGCGCTCGCTGCCGTTCCTGCGGATCTCGGTACAGCTTGCCATCTTTATCGGCGTGATGACCGGGGCGTTCTTCCTGTTTGCCGTGACGGCGGGGCTGCGCGCGCAGAAGGTGGCGCCGCGGATGGGTGAAGAGCGGCTCGCCGGGGCCACCGGTGTTGCCCGCACGGATCTGGCACCCGACGGAGAGGTCTACGTATTGGGAGAGTCATGGAGCGCCTTCGCCGAGAATGGGCGCATCGCGTCCGGCGAGCGCGTGCAGGTCGTGTCCGTGGAAGGGCTGCGCCTCAAAGTCAAGCCGCTGCGCGCTTGAAGCTCACCACGACCAATCCTCAGGAGACCGACGCCTTCGGCCGAGCGATCGGCGCCCTCCTCACCGCCGGCGACGTGGTGGCGCTGTCGGGGGATCTGGGGGCGGGGAAAACCGTGCTCGCTCGGGGCATCGTCACCGGTACCGGCGCCTCCGGGTATGTCGCCAGCCCGACGTTCACGTTTGTCCGGGAGTATGGCGGCGCCGTGCCGGTCGCCCACGTAGACCTGTACCGCATTGACACCGCGCGGCAGTTGGACGATTTAGGCCTGGACGAGGTCTTCACCGGACGCAAGATCGTCATCATCGAGTGGGCGGAGAAGGCTGGTCAGTGGCTGCCGGCGGAGCATCTGTGGGTCAGGTTGACCTTTGGAGAGAAAGAGGACGACAGGGAAATTCAGGTTGTCCCCCGGGGACATCGGTATCACGAGATGGCTTCGTCGCTTCGCTCCTCGCAATGACCGTGAAAATCCTCGCCATCGAAACCGGAACGCCGATCGGCAGTGCCGCACTCCTCACCGGCGCCGACGTGGTGGCCGAGGCGACGTCGCCGCTGCCGGCGCGCCATCTGGAGTGGCTGCTGCCCGCCATCATGGACATGCTGGAGACGGCCCGCTGGCGGGTCGAAGACGTGCAGGGAATTGCGGTCTCCCGCGGTCCGGGGTCGTTCACCGGGCTGCGCATCGGGATGGCCACCGCGGCCGCGTGGGCCCGCACCAGGAACGTGCCCGTCGTAGGGATTTCCACGCTGGAGGCGATTGCCGCCGGAGTGGACGCCTTCGGGACGATCTGTGTCGTGCAGGACGCGCGCCGGGGGGAATATGCGACCGCGGTGTTCGCGCGGACGGGCGGCGAGAACGTCCGGCAAACTCCGGACACCGTCTGGACGCTGGACGCCGTCCTGGGCGCACTTCCTTTGGATGGCCCGGTGATCTTCGCCGGAGACGCGCTGGAGCGTCAGTGGACGGCGATCATGCAGGGGCTCGGTTCGCGTGCGGTGCCGGCGCCTCGGGACCAATGGACGCCGCACGCACGCCAGGTCGGACGTCTCGGATTCAAGCGGCTGGCCTCGGGACAGGCCGACGATCCTTACCTGCTGCTGCCGGCGTACACGCGGGGCCCGGTCCGGGAGTGACCCCCGAACCACTCACTCCGTTCGGGTTCAGGGCAGGGGGTCAGGTAGGGAGTTCGGGGTCGCCGGAAAAGTAATAAGTGTGAAGCAAATCACCCGCGTGGTCCTGGAAGCGATGAAGATCGAGGACATCTCGCGCGTGCGGGAGATCGAGCAGCAGTCGTTCCGCACGATGTGGCCGCGGGACGCCTACACCCACGAACTGCGCGAAAATCGCCTGGCAACGTACGTGGTGGCCCGAGCGGAGCAGGAGATCGTCGGCTACGCCGGCATGTGGGTGATCATGGACGAAGCCCACATCACCACGATTGCCGTCGATCCTCTGTACCGCGGGCAGCACATCGGTGAACGGCTGCTGATCGGGTTGATCGACGAGGCCCTCGAGCGCGGGGCGCGGTGGATGACGCTGGAAGTGCGCAAGAGCAACGAGACGGCCCAGGCGCTGTACCATAAGTATGCCTTCCGCGAGATCGGCATCCGCAAGGGCTACTACAGCGACAACCGCGAGGATGCGCTGGTGATGTGGACCGGCAACCTGCGCGAGCCGGAGTTCCAGCGGCGATATGCGGTGCTGAAGAAGGATCTCGACGAGTGACCTTCCGTCATTGCGAGGAGCCCCTCGACTCGCTGCCGCTCGCTCGGGACAGGCTCCGCGACGAAGCAATCTCGAGATTGCTTCGCTTCGCTCGCAATGACTGCGGGGCTGGTTGATGCTTGTTCTTGGTATCGAGACCTCGTGCGATGAAACCGCCGCGGCCGTCGTGGAGGACGGCCGGAGCATCCGCAGCAACGTCATCGCCTCGCAGATCGATCTCCACCGCCGGTTCGGCGGCGTGGTCCCGGAACTGGCGTCCCGCAAGCACCTGGAACGGCTGCTGCCCGTCATCGACGAGGCCCTGGAGCAATCGGCCGCCTCGCTGGCGGACATCGATGGGATCGCGGTGACCTACGGCCCAGGCCTCGTCGGCGCGCTGGCGGTGGGGGTGGCTGCGGCCAAGGCCATGTCCGCAACGCTCCATCGGCCACTCGCCGGCGTGAACCACCTGGAAGGTCACATCTATGGGGGGTTTCTCGCGGATCCGACCATCGAGTTCCCGGTGCTGGCCCTCGTCGTCTCCGGAGCGCACACCGACCTCATCGCGATGTCCGATCACGGGCGCTATCGCGTCCTGGGCCGGACGCGGGACGACGCCGCCGGCGAGGCCTTCGACAAGGTCGCCCGGGCGATGGGGTTAGGCTATCCTGGGGGCCCCGCGCTGGACCTGCTGGGGCGCCACGGCAAGCCGCAGAAGGTGGCACTGCCGCTGCCCATGGCCGACGACTCGCTGGAGTTCTCGTTCAGTGGGCTGAAAACGGCGGCGCTGCGGGTCTGGCAGCGTGGCCGCCCGGGTGATCCCGAGTGGGTCTCTGATTTTGCCGCCAGCCTGCAGTTTGTCGTCGTCTCCACGCTGCTGCAAAAGATGCTGCGCGCCGCCGAATTGATTCATCCCCGCACGCTGATACTCGCAGGTGGCGTGGCCGCGAATCACATGCTCCGCGAGACCATGAGCCGCGCCGCCGGCGATCGAGAGTACCGGCTCGTGATCCCCCCGCCGGTCCTGTGCACGGACAACGCGGCCATGATCGCCGCCGCCGGATTCCAGGCGCTGCGCAGAGGGGAAGAGGCGCCCCTCAGCCTATCCGTCTACAGCGAGCTTTCGCTCTCAACGGCCGCCTGAGGTCCGATCGCTGGAATCCGAACGTTTTCTGCCCAGATCGAAACTATGTACGTGTTCTTGTCCAGCCCGCACACCGGCTGAACACTGTGGATAATGTGAATAACCCTGTGAGTAAAGCATTTCCCAACGGATTTGAGGCGAAAGGAAGGGAGGGAAACGTTATCCCTGGGGTTCCGGAAGTTCGGCAGTCTGGCCGGAGGACTGGTCGATACGCAGCAGCCGTCGTTCCGCAATCCCCAGCAAAGCGTCCGGATCTCCGGTGTCGGGCGGAGCGGCGGCCACCGTCCACCGCATCGGCAGGGCGGGCATGAACTGACCGCGGACGGCCACCTCGCGACCCGTGAACAGGTCTCGCAGCTGGCGCAGGGTCCGGTCGGCTTCGGTCTTATCCGTTTCCGGCATCAAGACGGCGAAAACGCCCCCGCTGACCCTGGCCAGGATTTGATCGCGCGATGAGGCCTCCTTCAGGATGTCGGCCATCCGCCGCAGCAGGTCGTTGCCGGCGGGGTAGCCGTAGGTGGCATTGAACATCGGCAGGTCCAGGACTTCTCCCAGCGTCAAGGCGAGCGGGCGTCCCCACTGGCGGTGACGGATCGACTCCTCGCGGAGTTTTTCGGTGAACCCACGGCGGGTCAGCAGGCCGGTCACCCCGTCCACCCGGGTGTCGCGATCCGCCTGCTGGCGCAATCGAGCGGCCTGGACGACCGGTGCCACGCTGTCGGCAACCAGTGCGAGGCGTCGTGCTTCGGAGTCCCCCAGGTTCGGCCCCGTGGCCTGCAGCACCCCGATCGCCTTCCCGCCCATCAGCAGCGGAACGTAGAGCGTGGGGCCGTCCTCCTCCCGCTCGGCGGCCTTCCGCTCCAGCGCCCGCCACAACGGCGATCGGCCGTGCGCCGCCACGGTGCCCACGGTGACCGACGGACCGACGGCGGCTTCCGCCGTCATGGCGTCAACCTGCCCGTTGATGAGCCACAGCGCACAGTCGGACGTGCGCGCGATATCCGCCGCCACTTCGACGGTCCGCTGTAGCAGCCGGGTGAAATCGCCGATGTCTCTGATCTCCTGCGCAATGCGCAGGACGAGGTCCGCTTCCGTCAGGGTCATCGCCGCGCTTTCGGCGGGCGCCTGCGCGCCCGTGGGGTCCGCGATCCGACGTTCCAGCGTCGTATACCACGCGGTCTGCGCCCCGCGTTCCCGTTCGATGACCCGGTCCAGCGCGTCGACCACCTCGGGATTGAACTGCGTGCCCGCGTTGGCCCGCAGTTCCGCCAGGGCCACGTCCACTCCGCGGGCGGTATGGTAGGCGCGGTGGCTCGTCATCGCGTCGAAGGCGTCTGCCGCTGCCAGGATCGCCGCCCCGATCGGGATTTGGTTGCCGCGGAGGCCGTCAGGGTAGCCGCGCCCGTCGTACCACTCATGGTGGTGCCTCACGATGCCGGCCAGTTCTTGCAGCGGGCCCGGCTTATCGAGAATGGACGCGCCCAGCGAGGCGTGGCTCATCATGATCGCGCGCTCGGAGGCGTTGAGCCGTCCGGGCTTGCGGAGGATGTTATCGGGGATGCCGATCTTGCCGACATCATGCAGCAGGCCGGCCAGGCGAATCTTCTCTTCCTCGCGGGGTGACAGGCGCATCTGCTGTGCAACCAGCGTGACCAAATTGGCAAGATCCTCGGAATGTCCGTGCGTGTACGCGTCCTTGGCGTCGACGGCTTCGGCTAACGCGCTGATGGAGGAGACGAAGAGGTCTTTGACCTGCTGGTAGAGGCGTGCGTTGTCGATCGCCATGGCGGCCTGGCGGGCGTAATACTCGAGGATCGGCACCTCCTCGCGGAACGCCTCGGGTCCTTTCTGGCTCAACAGCACCAGGACGCCGACCGAACCCCCCTCGGTATGCAGCGGGATGGCGCATGCTGACCGGAACCCCGCGACCGGGCCATCGCGCGTTGGGAGGATCCCGTGCACGGCCGTGACGGCCACACGGCGGATGGCGGAGGCTTCGCCGACGATCGGCTCGAGGACGGAAAACCGGGTGCCCTCGGCGGGAGCCGGGTCCAGCCCCCAACTGCTCTTGAAACGAAGATGTTGGGTTTCGTCGACGAGGAACAGCAGCGCAGCGCCGGCATGCCAGGACAGCCGGGCGCCGGTTTCCACCGCGGAGCGGAGGACATGCCCGACGTCGAGTGAGCTGAGGACTGCCTCGCTGGCTTCGAAGACTTTGCTGGTCGCGATACTGCGGTAGCGGACCTGTTCTTCGACCCGGAACGCGACCGCACCGCGCCAGGCCAGCAGCACTCCCGCCGCCGCGGCGATAGCGACGCCGGGCAGCGGTTCGAGCCGGCCGGCGGCTACAGCGGCGAGGGCCGCGAGAAGGACGAGCCCCAGCGCCACAAATAGCACAGGGGACCGCGCTCGCGCCCGTGCGCCGCCGCCGTCTGATTCCGGTGCCAGATCAACGCTCGCCGTGATGCGGACCGTCCTTCCCAGGGGTCAATAGGTTCCCATGCCCCGCTGCAGGGGTGATTATTCCTTTACCCACCGCGGTGGCATCGTCCTCTTGACGCGCCGGGTTGGGGGCTCTTAAGATGAAGAAGCCTAGCACTCTCATTCCGAGAGTGCTAATCCACGTGCGGTACACAGCACATATCGAAGGAGGAGGGAGAGGCCTATGAATCTGCGGCCGCTTGGCGACCGCGTGGTGGTCAAGCCATTGGAAGAGGAAGAGCGCACGAAGGGCGGCATCGTCCTGCCAGATACCGCGAAAGAGAAGCCCGTGCATGGAGAAGTCGTCGCCGTCGGTCCCGGCAACTGGGACGAAGACGGTGAGAAGCGACGGCCGCTCGATGTCAAAGTGGGCGATCGCGTGGTCTACGGCAAGTACTCGGGGACGGAGATCAAGGAAGAGGATGAGGACTACCTCATCCTGCGCGAGAGCGATATCCTGGCGATCGTCGACAAACAGCCGGTCGCGGCGAAAGCCAAGAAATAGTGGAGGTGGTAGTTCGTGCCGAAGATTCTCGCGTTTGAAGAAACCGCGCGGCGGGCGATGGAGCGCGGCGTGAACAAGCTCGCCGATGCGGTGAAGATCACGCTGGGGCCGAAGGGCCGCAACGTAGTGCTGGAAAAGAAGTTCGGCTCCCCCACGATCACCCACGACGGCGTGACCGTAGCGAAGGAGATCGAGCTGGAAGATCCGTTTGAGAACGCCGGCGCCCAGCTGGTGCGGGAGGTGGCGACCAAGACCGAGGACGTGGCCGGCGACGGCACCACCACCGCGACGATCCTGGCGCAGGCGCTGGTGCAGGGTGGACTGAAGATGGTCGCCGCCGGCGCCAACCCCATGGCCATCAAGCGCGGCATCGACCGGGCGGTGGCCGCCGTGGTCGAGGAGATCAAGAAGGTCGCCAAGCCGGTGGAGACCAAGGAAGCGATCAGCCAGGTGGCCAGCATCTCCGCGAACGATGCCGGGATCGGCACGCTGATCGCCGACGCGATGGACAAGGTCGGCAAGGACGGCGTGATCACGGTGGAGGAGAGCAAGGGCATCGAGACGACCGTCGAGGTCGTCGAGGGCATGATGTTCGACAAGGGCTACACCTCCTCGTACTTCGTCACCGATCCCGAGAAGATGGAGGCGGTGCTCGAAGAACCCTACATCCTCATCACCGACAGGAAGATCTCCAGCATCAAAGACCTGCTGCCGGCGCTGGAGAAGATCGCGCAGGTGAACCGCCCGCTGCTGGTCATCGCCGAAGACGTGGAGGGCGAGGCTCTGGCCACGCTGGTCGTCAACAAGCTGCGCGGCACGCTGCACTCCGCGGCCGTGAAGGCGCCGGCCTTCGGCGACCGCCGCAAGGCCATCCTCGAGGACATCGCGATCCTTACCGGCGGGCAGGTCGTCTCGGAAGAGGTCGGCCTGAAGCTGGAGAACATCGAGGTCTCGATGCTCGGCCGGGCGCGGCAGGTGCGCATCCGGAAGGACGAGACGATCGTCATCGATGGCGCCGGCGACAAGTCGGCGATCGACAAGCGGGTGAGCCAGCTGCGCAAGCAGATCGAAGAGACCGACTCCGACTACGACCGCGAGAAGCTGCAGGAACGGCTGGGCAAGCTGTCCGGCGGCGTCGCGGTGATCAAGGTCGGCGCGCCGTCTGAGGCGGAGCTGAAGTACCGCAAGACCCGTACCGAAGACGCGCTGCGCGCGACGCGCTCGGCGGTCGAGGAGGGGATCGTGCCCGGCGGCGGCAGCGTGCTGGTCTACGCGGCCAAGGGGCTCGAGAAACTGGACGCGGAAGGCGACGAGAAGACCGGCATCAACCTCGTGGCCAAGGCCCTGATGGAGCCCGCCCGCATCCTCGCGGTCAACGCCGGGCAGGAGGGCTGGCTGATCGTCGAGCAGCTGAAGGAGAAGCCGCTGGGGACCGGCTACAACGTGCTGAGCGGGAAGTTCGAGGAGATGGCCAAGTCCGGGATCGTCGATCCGGCGAAGGTCGTGCGCTCGGCGCTGCAGAACGCGGCGAGCATCGCGTCGCTGATGCTGACGACCGAGGCCATGGTCGTCGAGAAACCCGAAGACGACGACAAGGGCGGGGCCGGGGGAATGCCCCAGATGCCTCCGATGTAATCGATTACGAAAACGGTTTCGACCGGTTGGGGCCCCTGTCATTCGACAGGGGCCCTTCGATTTCTGGAGAACGCCGATGATCGTGCCGCATCCTCAGGATCCCGCCCTCACGGCCGACGAACTCGCGCAGGCGGCGAAGTTGCTGGTCTGGGTCATCTGGTACGAGGACCAGTTCCACTGGGGCGACGAGCGCGACAGCTTCCCGCTGGCGATCTGTCTCTCACAAGAAGAATCGGAGCGCGAGTACCGGCGGCGGATCGAATCGGGCACCAACAAGCCCCTCACTCCGGGTTGGGACGGGATTACGATCGAAGGCCCCTGGACGTTGATGCACGAGGGACAAGAACACCCCTGGGAGTACGGCGTGGATGTGGTCCGCGAGGTCTTGAAGCGAGCCAAAGATGGGAAGCCCGGTCCGGTTTTCGTCCCGATTCGATAGTCAGCCGGAGTATCCGCCAAAACACGAACATTGTTGCGATCCGAAGCCGCATCGTTTATATTCATACCGTCGATTCCCCTGATGGCGCTCGTCTCAGCCACAGGAGTCGTCAAAATACGAACATTGTGGTAACGCGGAGCAGACTTGCGGGTCCTGATCGTCGGCGCCGGAGGACGGGAACACGCCCTCGCCTGGAGACTCAACCAGGATTCTGATCGTCCACACGTGCACGTCGCTCCCGGAAATCCTGGAACAGCCCCGATTGCCGAAGCCGTTCCGATCGCGGCGACGGACATCAATGGTCTTGTAGAGTTCAGCGCGCGGTCCGCCATCGATCTCACCATTGTCGGTCCCGAGGCGCCGCTCGCCGCGGGCATCACCGACGTGTTCGAAGCTCGAGGTCTCCGCATCTTCGGTCCCACACGCGCCGCGGCCCGTCTGGAGACAAGCAAGATCTTCGCGAAGGAACTGATGCGCCGCCACTCGGTTCCGACCGCTGCATCTGAGGTGTTCTTCAGTCCCCTCGCCGCGGTTGAGTACATTCACCGGCAGGGCAGGCCCCTGGTCGTCAAAGCGGATGGGCTCGCAGGCGGCAAAGGCGTCGTCGTCGCCGACACGCCTGACGAAGGCGAGCGGGCCGTCGAGGACATGATGATCCGCGGCGCACTGGGAGATGCCGGTCGCCAGGTGGTTCTCGAGGAACGTCTGGAGGGGACCGAAGCCAGCCTGCTGGTTCTCGTCGGGCCAGGCGGTGCGACCCCACTGATTCCCGCCCAGGATTACAAACGGGCGTTGGACGGCGACCGCGGATTCAATACCGGAGGCATGGGCGCCATCGCCCCCGCGGGTCTCACGCCGCGCCAGGTCGGAGAGGTCATGGATCTCGTCGTTGAGCCGGTTGTTGCGGCAGTGCGGCGGGACGGCCGGCCATACACCGGCGTACTCTACGTCGGGCTGATGCTGACCGCCGATGGACCCAAGGTGCTCGAGTTCAACTGCCGGTTCGGCGATCCGGAAGCCCAGGTGATTCTCCCGTTGCTCGACGGCGACCTCGGAGCCACGATCATCGACGTGCTCGACGGCAGGGCGCCTCACCTGAAGTGGCGCGACGAGTTCGCCGCCTGCGTGGTGCTGGCCTCCGGTGGATATCCCGGCTCCCATCAGAC
>DASXUC010000125.1:0-5581 GCA_036505015.1 bacterium
ATCCCGCCGCCGGAACCAATCGACTGGTAGTTGATCTGCACACCCTTCTCCGCTGCGTAGACCTGGGACCACTTCGAATACAGGGGGAATGGGAACGTCGCCCCGGCTCCATTCAGCGTGATGGTCTGTGCCGGTACGGGCACCTGGCATCCACCCAGCAGCACCATGACGGCAAGCAGCAGTCCGGTCAACATCCTTGGCATGCGGCGTCTCCCTGTATCGTCATTCTTTTTACACCACAATGAGCGTAGCGCACCTGCCTCAAGTGCGCGCCAAGGGTGTGTCAAGGTTGAGTGAAGAGATCCGGGTCTATTGCAGGAGGTCGAGACGGTATCCGACGCCGCGCACCGACACGATGCGGACGCCGCCGCGGCGTTCCACTTTCTTGCGCAGCCAGCCCACGTGCGTATCCAGCGTGCGTGAATCACCGAAATAATCCTCACCCCAAACGTCGGCGAGCACCCGCTCTCGCCTAACCACTTTTCCCTGGTACCGGAGCAGGAGGTGGAGCAGCGCGTACTCCTTGACCGACAGCGGAATGGGGGTTCCGTCGACCACCACTTCGTGGCGGCCGATGTCCATGACCAGGCCCCCGGCAACGAGGCGGTCTTCCACGCCCGCGGCGACCACGATGGTTTCGAGGACGTTCGCGATATCTTCGCAGCGATCGGTGGCACTCTCCAGTAACTCGAAGACGTCCTTCCACTTCAACAGGTCTTTCGGTGAAGTCCGTCCGGCGAACAACCGCTCGATTGCCTCGCGCAGCAGATCGTCCCCGCGGTTCTCCAGCCGATGCAGCATCCGCGTGTGGGGAAACACGTCCCGCATCTGGCGGAGGCTGTCGAGCGCAGCGGCAAGTTCCCGGGCCGAGTCCAGCACCAACTGTCCCATGGCTTTCGCCGGGGGGATCGCCCGGCGGATACGATAGATAGCCAGCCGGGCGGCGGCGGCTTCAATACCGTCCAGCACGTCGTCGAGGTAGCCAGTCAGCGACCGCAGCGAGTCCTGGTCGGCCTGGGTGGCGCGCGGAGTCAGCAGCAGCTCGAACAGGTCGCGGGCGATGGCGTCCCCCTTGTGCTCCAGCTCACGGATCTCCGGCCATCCGTGCGTGGCCGGCGTCTTGCCGTTCAGCGTCGCGGCAAGCAGCTCGGCCGCCTGCACGATCGTACGGGCCATCTCCTGCAGCAGATCGAACTCGCCTGCGGTCGTGGGCGGCGCGACGGGGTGACTGGGAGAAGCCATCTTGTCCAGCATAACATTCGCTAGCCGTAGACCGACCGGATGAACGCGAGGGCAGCCAGGACCACGAGCGCCAGCAGCGCGGCGAGACCGAAGACCCCCTGCAGCACCGCCGGCCACGGCACGATGACCGAAAGGGCAAAGAGGAGGATCAGGGTCACGCACGCCGCTAGCACGGCGACCATCCTGCGACTGAACCGCGGGACCGTTCCCGGCTGGCGGCCGTCGGCAGAAGGCTCCTGCAGGTAGTACGGCACGTCGGTGACGACCGTCACCAGCGTGCCCGGACGGCGCCGGAAGAACAGAGCGGCCTTCAACAAGAACGAGGTCTGGTTGTGCAGGAGGAAATGCCACAAACGGGCCGGCACGAACTCCGGAAGGATCACCGTGAGCTGCTGGTCGAACCCGACGTCCCACTCCAGCTCGTCCAGGTACTGCAGGAACGGCCTGATCACAGACCGGTATGGCGATGACAGGACCGTGAGCGGTACACCCAGCCCCCACTGAGACCACTTCGCGACCACGTCGGCCGTGTCGGCGGCGTTGATGTCAATCATCACCGCGGTGACGTCATCGCTGATGGACTTGGCGTAGCGCACCGCGGGCAGGACGCCCTTGTGGATGCCGCCGACGGGGATGACGACTTTGTGCTGCAGCCGCACCTCGGTGATCCTTGCTCCGACGAGAGAGAGCTGAGTGCGGACGTTCTCGTAGTACAGGTAGATGCTCCGCATGAACCACACGAAGCCGGGGATCAGCAGCGTGATGATCCAGGCGCCGTGGGAGAACTTCGCGACGGTCACCACGATGAGGATCACCGCCGTCGTGACGGCGCCGATGAAGTTGAACACGATGCTGCGCTGCCAGCCCCGGCCCCGTTCCGTCCACCACTTCTTGACCATGCCGCTTTGTGACAGCGTAAACGACAGGAAGACTCCCACCGCGTACAGCGGGATCAGCGCGTGGGTACTCGCGGCGAACACGTACAGCAGCAGCCCCGACAGCAGACCCAGCACGAGAATCCCGTTCGCAAACACCAGGCGGTCCCCCAGGTTCATCAACTGGTGGGGCAAGAAGCGGTCGCGGGCAAGGATCGATGACAGCCGGGGGAAGTCGGCGAAACTGGTGTTCGCGGCCAGGATCAGGATCATCGCGGTCCCCGCCTGCATCATGTAGTACGCGGGGCTCCCCGACCCGAACACGCGCCGCGCCAGCTGCGAGACCACCGTCTCGTGCTCGACCGGCGCGATGCCGAAGTGCCGCGCCAGGTAGGTGATACCCAGGAACATCGCGCCGAGGAAGACCACCATCCAGATGAGCGTGATCCCGGCGTTGCGGGATTCGGGCGGGCGAAATGCCTGCACGCCGTTGCTGATCGCCTCAACGCCCGTCATCGCCGCCGAGCCGGACGCGAACGCCCGCAGCAGCAGCAGTAGGGTCAGCGGCTGCAGCGCCGCGCTCGCTTCGGCCGCGGCCTGAGGCGCCACGGCCGGGCTTCCCCAGCTGCGGAACAGCCCCAGGGCGAGCATGACGAACATCATCACGACGAAGAAGTAAGTCGGAACACTGAAGATCGTCCCCGACTCCCGGACGCCCCGCAGGTTGATCAGCGCGATCAGGGCGACGGCGGCCAGCGCGATCGTGATGCGGTGGGGGAACAGCTCTGGGGCCGCCGACGTGATTGCCGCCACCCCCGCCGCGACGCTCACCGATACCGTCAGGATGTAGTCGATGAGCAACGCCGCCGCCGCGATGAGCCCCGGCCACACGCCCAAATTGCTGCGGGCGACGATGTACGCGCCGCCCCCGGACGGGTAGGCATGGATGGTCTGGTAGTAGGAAAACCCGACGATCGCAAAGACCGCCGTGATGGCCAGCGCGATCGGCCAGGCGAGGGTCAGCGCCGCCGACCCGGCGACGGTCAGCGCCAGGAGGATCTCCTCGGTTGCGTACGCCGACGACGACAGGTTGTCCGAGGAGAAGACGGCGAGGCCCTGGATCTTATTGAGCCGCTCGTGCGCCAGCCGGGCCGTCGGCAGCGGCGGCCCGATCAGCGCACGCTTCACGACATTCAGTGCCACGGGGTCCAGTCTGGCACAAGACGGACGCCTTAGAAATACCTAAAGGGCCTCGACGTCGACGACGCCTTGAGGAGGCTCGGGATAGAGGGGGAACGCCACATCCGTGACGGCGACCATCGGGATCTCCTGCAGGGCCAGCTTGAAGATCACCGTGGTGTTCTGATGCAAGACCTGCTCGACCATGTTGTCCATGAGGATCTGGGCCACAATGACGTGAATGAACGCCCGGGGATGGGTCAGCCGCAGCCGCTCGACGTACGTCCGGATTGGCCCCACGAGATCCCGCAGCGGGGATGGCAGGATGACCAGTTCACCGTCCGGGAAGAACCGGTCCCACTTGCGCTTGACCTCCGCCGCCTTCTCCTCGTCGGTGGCCACGTGGACCGCCTTCCATTGGAATCCCAGCGACTGGACGAATTGGACCTGCCGAAGCGCCGCGGCGTGGACGTCTGAAATGAGCACGAGGGTGATGACGGGCACGGTCGGCGGAGGCTCCGCGACTCCGCTGACGCTCAGCCGCCGGCGCACGTCCTGGTAGTGCCGGTGGATGCGGAAGAAGATCCCGACCAGTGTCGGGATCAGGATGATGACGATCCAGGCCCCCTGCGCGAACTTGGTGACGGCGAGGACCACGATGACCGCCGAGGTCAGCACCGCGCCAAAGGCGTTCAAGGCCTGCTTGAACCGCCACCGGGGATCGAAGCGGAGGACCGACCCTTTGGTCTGGATCTCCTCGCCCGGGACGAGGCGTCCGACCTTTCGCCAGCGCAGGACCATGCCGGTCTGGGACATCGTAAACGAGAGGAAGACGCCGATCGCGTAGAGTGGGATGAGGCGGGAGACGTTCGCCTGGAACAGGACAACCAGCAGTGACGCGATGACCGCGAGTCCCACGATGCCCCAGGAAAACACGAGCCGGCTGCCCCGGTAGGTGAGTTGGCGAGGGAGGAAACCGTCCCCGGCATGGAGCGCGGCCAGTCGCGGGAAGTCCGCGAACGCGGTGTTCGCGGCCAGCACGAGGATGATCGTCGTCGCCACCAGGGTAATGACGTGTAGCGAGCCGGTCCCGTAGATCGTCCTGGCGAGCTCAGAAATGATCGTTTCCTGCTCGACCGGCACGGCACGGACCCGGTTGGCGAGCACGGTCGTGCCGATGAACATGGTGCCGATGAGCACGCTCATCCATGCCATCGTGGCGGCGGCGTTCCTACTCTTCGGCTCGCGGAATGCCGTGATCCCGTTGCTGACGGCTTCCGTGCCGGTGACGGCGACCGCCCCGCTGCTGAAGGCGCGGAGTACCAGGAACACGGTCAACGGCTGGATGGCGGCGGTATTGAGCGCGACGCCGGTGACCTGACCCAGCTGTCCGGTGAGGAGCTGATAAAAACCGGTCGCGAGCATGACCAACATCATCACGACGAAGAAGTAGGTTGGAATGGCAAAGATGGTCCCGGATTCCCGGACTCCCCTGAGGTTGATCACCATCATGAACAGGATGGCCGCGACCGCGAGCTCGACCCTCCACGGGGTGAGCACCGGGAACGCCGACGCAATTTGCGCGACGCCGGATGCGATGCTGACTGAGACTGTCAGGATGTAGTCGGTGAGCAGCGCCGCGCCGGCGGTCTGAGCAGGTCCTTCTCCGAGGTTATCCCGCGCCACGATGTAGGCTCCGCCTCCGCCCGGATAGGCGAAGATCGTCTGCCGGTACGAGATCGTGAGCACCAGCAGCAGCAGCGAGATGGCGATCGAGATGGGAATAGACAGGCCGAAGAACGCCGTGCCCGCGACCGCGAGTACGATCAGGATCTCCTCGGTCGCATAGGCGACCGAAGAGAGAACATCGGACGCGAAGACCGCGAGTCCCACGAACTTGCCCACGGTCTGCTGGGGCATCTCATGCGTCGGCAGCGGCAAGCCCAGCAGCAGCCGGCGCAGCGAGAAGCGGCGCAACCGCCGGAGGGCGGGTGGCGCCGTCTCATACGCCTCTGTGGTCCTCAGGATCGCGCGCAGGATGAGGGCGATCATCACGAGCAGAATGACGACGACTGCGCCGGTACCGACGGCAGTCCAGCGCTGGATGGCTGCCACGACCAGCAGCCCTACGGCGAGCAGGAGTACCTGCAGCAAGCGATCTGACATCATCTGACCCAACTGCTGACGGTAGCAACACCGGACTTAGGAAATCCTTAAGGATTTCCTAATGGCCTTCTTGCTATGGTGTTTTTCGGCCATCCGGTCCACGATGCAACCTCGACGCT
>DASXUC010000126.1:0-14898 GCA_036505015.1 bacterium
CGCCCCCCTTATGAGTCCGACAGTCAGGCACGGGCCCTCCACCCGACCTACGCCCCCAAGGTTCCACTGGTGCTGGTCGGCATCGGTGAACTGGCGGCGGCGAGCGGGGCGGCCACCGAGCGACGTTGGAGGGCGGCAACCCTTGGCAGGCCGTTAGTTAAGGATCGTCGCAGCCGTGTAGCGGAGAGCGGTACAGCCCGTAGTGTTTGGTCGCATATTGGCAGGCGAGCGCGGAAAGGAATATGAGGCCTGCGGATAATCCGGGCCGCCCGACTCGGAGCGAGGGGCCGCCCCCAAGCCGTCAGCCGCCGCGGCCCATCCAGATTGATCCACTACCGCTGATCGACGTTGGTTGCCGGGTCTTCGTCCATCGCCTAAAATGGCGGGAGGAGACCCGGCATGGCGTTAGACGATCTGTACCGCGAAGTCATCCTCGATCACTACGCGCATCCGCGCAACAAAGGCGCCCTCGAGGATGCGGACATCAAGGTCGAAGGCGCCAACCCGCTGTGCGGGGACGAGTTGTCCATCTACGTGAAGCTGGCGGGCGGCACCATCAGCGCGGTGACATTTGTCGGCCGCGGGTGTTCGATCAGCCAGGCGTCGGCGTCGATGATGACCGAGCAGATCACGGGCAAGACCCTCCAGCAAGCCAAGCAACTGGTCGGCGAGTTCAAGGCCCTGATGCGCGGTGACCCCGTCCCCGAAGAGGACCTCGGTGACCTCGCGGCACTGCAGGGCGTGCGCAAGTTCCCCGTCCGCGTCAAGTGCGCCACACTGTCGTGGGTGGCGCTGGAGCAGGGTGTTGAAGAGTTCGAAGCCAACCAGGGAAAGGTCACCGCGAAGGCAAGTTCGGAAGGCTGATCCGGAGGCATCCCCATGACGAGGCTCGAGCGGCGGCGCGAGTTGGCGCAGCAGCTGCGTGTGGACAGCATCCGCTGCAGCACCGAAGCCGGGTCCGGGCACCCCACGTCGTCGATGTCGGCCGCGGATCTGATGGCCGTGCTGCTCGACGGCCACCTGCGGTACGATTTCCGCAGTCCGAAGGATCCCGCCAACGACCACCTCATCTTCTCCAAAGGCCATGCCTCGCCGCTGCTCTACTCGATGTTCAAGGCGGCCGGTGCGATCTCCGATCAGGACCTGTTGAGCTTTCGGAAGTTCGGCAGCCCGCTGGAGGGTCATCCCACGCCGGTGCTGCCGTGGGTGGACGTGGCCACCGGCTCGCTGGGCCAGGGCCTGGCGATCGCCGTCGGCGTCGCCCTCTCCGGGAGGTACCTCGACAAACTTCCCTACCGGGTGTGGGTGCTCTCCGGCGACAGTGAGACCGCCGAGGGTGCGGTGTGGGAGGCCGTCGAGCACGCTGCCTACTACCACCTCGGCAACCTCACTTGCATCGTCGACGTCAACCGGCTTGGACAGCGCGGAGAGACAATGACCGGGTGGGACACCGCGGCGTACGCGGCGCGGGCGCGCGCCTTCGGCTGGGAGACGATCGAGATCGACGGCCATGACCTTGAGCAGATTGAAACCGCTTACACCGAGGCGGAGACGGCGACCGGCGTCCCGACCATGATCCTGGCGCTGACCCACAAGGGGCGGGGGGTGGCCCTGGTCGAGGACAAGAACGGCTGGCACGGCAAGCCTTTGTCCCACGAGCAGGCGGCAGACGCCATCAAGGAACTCGGCGGAGAGCGCCGCGTCACCGTCGAGGTGCGCCGGCCCGATCCCATGGCGGCGCCGCCCCGGTCCGCCGCAGGGACGCTCTCGCTTCCTTCCTATAAGGAAGGAGATGCCGTGGCCACCAGGCGCGCCTACGGCGACGCGCTGAAGGCGATCGGGGCGGCCTGGCCCGAGATCGTCGTCCTCGACGGCGAGGTCAACAACTCCACCTACGCGGAGACGTTTGCCGAAGCGTTCCCCGACCGCTACTTCGAAATGTTCATCGCCGAGCAGCAACTCGTCGCCGCCGCGGTCGGCCTGCAGGTGCGGGGATGGACGCCGTTTGCGTCGACCTTCGCCGCGTTTCTGACCCGGGCGTACGACTTCATCCGCATGGCCGCCGTGTCGCGGGCCAACATCAAACTGTGCGGCTCCCACGCCGGCACCTCGATCGGCCAGGACGGACCCTCGCAGATGGGTTTGGAAGACCTGGCGATGATGCGCGCCGTGTTTGGGAGCACCGTGCTCTACCCCTGCGACCCGAACCAGACCGCGCAGCTGGTGGCGGCGGCGGCGCGGCGGTCAGGCATCGTCTATCTGCGCACCACCCGGGAGAAGACCGCGGTGCTGTACGGGGCGCAGGACCGGTTTCCCATCGGGGGCAGCGTGGTCGTGCGGTCGTCCGACCGCGATCAGGCGACGATCGTGGCCGCGGGTATCACCGTTCACGAAGCGCTGAAGGCGCACCAGCAGCTCGCCGGCGACGGAATCGCCGTCCGCGTCGTGGACGCCTATTCAGTCAAACCCATCGATGTGAAGACACTGCGCGCGGCGGCGCGGGACACCGGCGGGATCGTGGTCGCCGAGGATCACTGGCCCGAGGGAGGATTGGGGGAGGCCGTGCTGAGCGCGCTGGCCGGCGCCGAGCCCTTCCCGGTGGTGCGCGCCCTGGGTGTGAAGGCGATGCCCGGATCGGGCACTCCCGACGAACTGATGGACGCCGCCGGCATCAGCGCCCCCCACATCGCCGCCGCGGTCCGCGCCGTCGTAGCCGCCAAGCCCGCCGAGGCCAGGCGCTGACGCGAGAGCCAGCAGCGTGCCTTTGACGCGGCCTAACGGCGTCGCTATGCTGAAAGGGGTCCCCATCCCGCATCCTGTATTCAGGAGGTCGGTGCCGCGTGTCGACTGATCCGAAGGACATCCCCCGCAGTACCGTCCTGCCGCTGGACCGGGCGCTGGAAGTTCTCGACTCGCTGCCGGGCGGGGGCGTCATCCTGACCAAGGTCGAGCAGGTGCTGAACTGGGGACGGGCCGCCTCGGTGTGGCCGCTCACGTTCGGGCTGGCCTGCTGCGCGATCGAGATGATGCAGGCCATGGCGACGCGCTTCGACTTCGACCGCATGGGCGTCATCCCGCGGGGCACGCCGCGCCAGGCCGACTGCATCATCGTTGCCGGGCGCGCCACCATCAAGATCGCACCGATCGTGCGCCGGCTGTGGGAGCAGATGCCCGAGCCGAAGTACGTCGTCAGCATGGGCTCCTGCGCCACCTGCGGTGGGCCGTTCTACTACGACAACTACTCCATCCTCAAGGGGATCGACCAGGTGATCCCCGTCGACGTGTACGTCCCCGGCTGCCCGCCGCGGCCCGAAGCGCTGATCGAAGGGTTCCTCAAGCTGCAGGACAAGATCAAGAAGGAACCGTTCCTCCGCCGCCGGGTCTACAACGCCGCCGCGGCAGAATCCCCCACGCCGCTTCACTCCCCGGGGCAGGCATAATCCATGGCGCTGCGCACCGAAGAGCTCCTGCTGAACATGGGGCCGCAGCACCCCAGCACCCACGGCGTGCTGCGCCTGATCGTCACCCTCGACGGCGAGAATGTCGTCGACGTCCGGCCGGACATCGGCTACCTGCACTCCTCGGTCGAGAAGATGATGGAGTACCGCACGTACCTCCAGAACATCGCGCTGGTGGACCGCGGGATGGACTACCTGGCGGCGATGGCCAACGAGGAGGTCTGGGTGCTGGCCACCGAGCGCCTCGCGAAGATCGACGTTCCCGAGCGGGCGAAGTACATCCGCACGACGATGCTGGAGCTGCAGCGTATCAGCAGCCACCTGATCTGGCTCGGCACCTTCGGGATCGACCTCGGCGCGTTCACGGCGTTTCTGTGGGCGATGCGCGAGCGAGAGCGCATCATGGATCTCTTCGAACACGCGACCGGCGGCCGCCTGCATCACGTGTACTTCCGGCTCGGCGGCGTGAACGAGGACCTGCCCGACGGCTGGGTCGCGAAGTGCGCGGAGTTCTGCGACTACTTCCTCGACCGCCTGCCCGAGTACGACGAGCTGCTGACCGGCAATCCCATCTTTCTGGCCCGCACGCGGGGTGTCGGCGTGCTGCCGATGCCGACGGCCATTCAGATGGGCGCCTCCGGTCCGGTCGCGCGCGCGTCGGGCGTCGCCTACGACGTGCGCCGGGCGCATCCCTATGAGGTGTACGATCGCCTGGAGTTCGATGTCCCGGTGCAAACCGACGGGGACTGCTTCGCGCGCTACCTGGTGCGGATGGAGGAGATGCGCCAGGCCGTGCGCATCATCCGCCAGTGCCTGGAGCAGATGCCGGGGGGCGAGATCCGATCGCGCGTGGCTGTGACCCTCCGCGTGCCCAAAGGCGAGGTCTACGCGCGCACGGAATCGCCGCGCGGCGATCTCGGCATCTACCTCGTCTCCGAGGGGGCCGACAAACCATACCGGGTGAAGATCCGCGCGCCGGCGTTCAGCAATCTGTATGCCCTCACCGAGATGATGCGGGGGTGGAAAGTGGCCGACGTGATCGCCATCCTGGGCAGCATCGACATCGTGCTGTCGGACGTGGATCGATGAGCGTGCAGACCAACGGGAAAAAGGGGCTCGCCGAGCAGGCTTGGACCGGGGCGATGGCGCTGCTGATCGGACTGAAATCCACCCTGCGCACGATGTTCGAGCGGAAGGTCACGGTCAGCTATCCGCTGCAGAAGGTGAACGTGTCGCCGCGGTGGCACGGCCTGCTGGCGCTGCCGATCGATCCGGAGACGGACAATGACAAGTGCATCATCTGCTTCCAGTGCGAGCGCGTCTGCCCGGACCGCTGCATCCACATCGAGGCCACCGGCAAGGCGAAAGACCGCCTCCTGACCCGGTTTGACATTGAAATGGACAAGTGCTGCTACTGCGGGCTGTGCGTCGAGGTGTGCCCGACCGAGGCGATCGTGTTCGTGCCCCACTACGAAGCCAGTACCTATAACCGGGCGAACCTGCTCTACGATCTCGCCGATCTCCATCAGGCGGCGCCAAAGGAACCGATCGCGACCGGTATCGTGAAGGTGCGCCGGTGAGCTGGGAACTCGCCGAGAGACTGACGCAGCGGTTCCCGGATGTGGAACTGTTCCCGCGGGCCGAAGAGGCCCGGGAACCGGGAACCGGGAACCGGGAACCAGAAACGCAACAACCGGCCGCCGAGTCCGCCGCCCCCCAGCCCGCCGAAAGCACAACCGGAGAGCCTGAGGCCGCGGCCCCGGCCGCGCCGGCGGCCCCAATGCCTCCGACGCCGCCGAAGCGACCCGCCCATGAGGCCGCCCCCACCTTCCTCACCGCGGGCGTCTTCGTCCCGAAGGACCAGCTGCTCGAGGTCTGCCGCACGCTGGCCACGGATCCAGAGTTCGGCCTCTCCTATCTCTCATTCGTCTCCGGCATCGACCGGCCGGAGGCAGGGGATATCGAAGTCCTCTACCACCTGTACTCCCTCGAACGCCGGGACGAGCTGGTCCTGAAAGTCCGGGTGAAGCGGGATCAGGCCAGCGTCCCATCCGTCACGAGTATCTGGAACGGCGCCAACTGGCACGAGCGCGAAGCCTACGATCTCTTGGGGATCACCTTCGAGGGGCATCCCGACCTGCGCCGCATCATGATGACCGAGGATTGGATCGGCCATCCGCTGCGCAAGGATTATGTCTACGAGGACCCTGCCTGGCTGACCGAAGTGGCCAAGCAACGGCAGAAGGAAGCCGAGGGATTCGGACTGGGCGAGCGGGCCTGACGCCGTTTATCCAACCTTTACACATTCCGCATAATGTAAGTCCGCCATGAGCCAGGCCATCCTCGTCGTGGAGGACGACCCCAAGATCGTCAACCTGCTGCGCATCTATCTGGAGCGCGACGGGTACGCGGTCGAGGTGGCGTACGACGGGCGCACCGCGCTGGAGGCCGCGTCACGCACGCGGCCCAAGCTGGTCATCCTCGACCTGATGCTGCCGCATGTCGATGGGCTGGAGGTCGCCCGCCGGCTGCGGGCGGGATCGGACGTGCCGATTCTCATCCTCACCGCCCGCGTCGACGAGGTCGACAAACTGCTGGGGCTGTCGATGGGGGCCGACGATTACGTCACCAAGCCGTTCAGCCCGCGGGAAGTGGTGGCCCGGGTGAAGTCGATCCTGCGCCGGACGGACCGCACGGCGCCGGCAACAGTGCTGCGCCGCGGCGACCTGGAGATGGATCTGGACCGGCATGCCGTCGCCGTCGGGGGCCGTGACGTCGCACTGACCCCCGTGGAGTTCAAGCTGCTGCAGACGATGCTGGAGTCCCCTGAACGTGCGTTCACCCGCGATCAGCTGCTCAACCGGATCTACGCGCTGCACGAGGCCGCGGTGGTCGACCGGACCATCGACGTGCACGTCGGCAAACTGCGGCAGAAACTCGGCGACGATCCCGTCCGGCCGCATTTCATCGCGACCGTGCGCGGCGTGGGATACAAACTGCTGTGATGACGCGCAGCCTCTTTTGGAGGCTGGTGGGGATCAATCTCCTCGTCATCGCCGTGGCGGTCGCGATTGTGGCCCTGACGGTCGGCCGGCTGGCCGATACGATCTTCGCCAGTCTGATGAAGCAGTTTCACATCCAGACCGATGTTCTCCACGGCCTGTTCATGCGGTCGCTGACGGAGGCGCTGCTGCTGGCCGGCCTCGTCGCCGGCGGCGTGGGGATCGCGTTGAGCGTGGTGATGTTCCGCCGCGTGACCCGTCCGATGCGCGGCATGATTGCAATGACCGAACGCATCGCCGGCGGCGACTACGCCGCGCGCGCGCCCGTGATGACCCGCGACGAGCTGGCCTCCCTGGCCCAGGCGCTGAACCAGATGGCCGCGTCGTTGGCGACGCTGGACCGGCTGCGCAAGGACCTCGTCGCCAACGTGGCGCACGAGCTGCGCACGCCGCTGACCAACCTGCGGGGCTATCTGGAAGCGATCACCGAGGGCGTGGCCCCGGCGACCCCCGAGACGATCGCGTCGCTGCACGACGAGGTGATGCGGCTCGTCCGATTGGTCGACGCGCTGCACCAGTTGTCCGTGTTTGACGCGCGGCTCCCCCGGCGCGCGGCAAAGGATGTCGCGGTTGATGCCGTCGTGCAGCGGCTGCTGGACCTCCGGCGGCACGAGTTCGCCGCCCGGCAGATCACGGTGCGCAGCGCGCAGTCCGGAACCGCCAGGGCCCGCGCCGATTCCGATCTCGTCTCGCAGGCCGTCTCGAATCTGCTTGACAATGCGCTGAAGTACACGCTCTCCGGCGGAGACGTGGCGGTCCGTGTCGGCGCCGTCGACGGCGCGGTGCGCGTCGAGGTGGAGAATACGGGGACCATCGCCCCGCAGGACCTGCCGTTCGTGTTCGAGCGATTCTACCGCGGGGAGAAGTCGCGGTCGCGGGAGTCGGGCGGCGCCGGGATCGGGTTGGCGATCGTCAAGGAGGTCGCCACCGCTCACGGCGGCGACGTTGGTGCCAGCAGCGCGGGCGGGACGACGACGGTCTGGTTCTCGCTTCCCGCCGTGCACGGATAGCCAGGCGGAACGCTTTACACGTTCTTTACCGAAGATTTGCGCGCGCTTCACTGCGCGGACGCACTGTGAAGGGAGGCCGACCATGGCAGATTCCCGTTCGAGGCAACGACAGCGAAGCGGACGCGCCGGGTTTATCGCCGGGATCGCGGGCGGCGTGGTCGTCGCGGTGATGCTGGTTGCGGGGATCTTCACCGGCGGCATGCCCGTGGTCGCCCTCGCGCTGTGGGAGCGCGCGCTGCGGGTGCTGCCGTTTCAGGTGTTCGGATTTCTGATTGTGCGGCTGAAGTTTCTGGCGAAGCCGCTGGCATTCTGGGGGATGCTGGCCACGTTGGTGATTGGATTAGGGGTGCTCGGGCTGGTGCTGGCGCGCTGGCGCTGGCTCCGCGGCCGTCCGGGTGCGACGGCCCTAGCCGCGTTCCTGCTGTCGTTCGTTCCGCTGGCCGCGTTGACCGTCGGACCGGCCGCAGGATTTCTGCAGGCCCGGTTGGAGGCGGAAGGCACGATCCCCGCGGTCTCCGCGCTCACCGCCCGGATCCTCCTCGCCGTCGGCGCGTATGCCGCCGCGTTCACGGCGATCTTCCTGGCCCTGACACGGCTCGTCCGTCCCGGTTCTGCCGCGGCAGCGCCGCCCGACGGCAACGGGATGACGAGGCGGGAGGTGTTGCATCGTTCTGTCGTGCTCCTCGCCGGTGCTGTGGCGGGGACGATGCTGGCACGGGCCGTGACGACGGCGGGCCGCCAGGCGGTCGCCCTGGCCCAGAGCGTGTTCCAGAAGATCAAAGGACTGCCCCCCGAGGTCACGCCGACCAAAGACTTTTACATCGTCAGCAAGAATCCGTTCGGGTTCGACCCGGTGCTCGACGCCGCGAAATGGTCCTTGGACATCGGCGGCCTGGTCACCCGCCCGCAGCGGCTGACCTTCGACGAGATCAAGGCGCTGCCGGCGGTCGAGCGCTATCACACCCTGGAGTGCATCAGCAACGAAATCGGCGGCGACCTGATCAGCAACGCGAAGTGGAAGGGGGTCCGGCTGCGCGACCTGCTGGCGCGCGCGGGCGGACCCGCCGGAAAGACGACGAAGGTCGCGTTTCGCTGCGCGGACGGCTATACCGAATCCATCCCGCTCGACGATGCCCTCAACCCCGACACGCTGGTGGTCTATGAGATGAACACCGAGCCGCTGACGCCCAAACACGGCTTTCCCGTGCGCTTGCTGGTCCCGGGATATTTCGGCATGAAGAACCCGAAGTGGATCACGCGGATCGAACCGGTCGATTACAACTTCCAGGGATACTGGGAGCGATCGGGCTGGACGGACGACGCCGTCGTGCAGACGATGTCCAAGTTCACGACGCCCAATCCGCGGATGAGCGTCCGGCTTGGGGAGGAGGTGGGAGTGGGGGGCGTGGCCTACGCGGGCAAGCGGGGGATCCGCGCGGTGCAGTTTTCCACTGACGAGGGCAAGACGTGGCTGCCCGCCGAGATCAAGACCGCGCTCGGCGCGTACACCTGGGTGCTATGGGGGGTGCTGTGGAAGCCCCAGACGGCCGGAGAGGTCACGCTGGCCGTGCGGGCCCAGGACGGGGGCGGCCGGTGGCAGACGGCCAACGAAACGGCGACGCTGCCGAGCGGGGCGACCGGGTACCACCGCATTCGCCTTCGCGTCGGGAGGTAAGGCCGATCGAAAGCAATCCATTTCTCAGCGAGGTGAGGAGATGAAACACGGAGCGGTCATCCTGTGTGTCGGACTTGCCGTGCTCGTCCTGGTGGGCGGCACGGCGCTGGGCGCGATGATGACCAGCCAGGCCCAGAAGGAACTGGACACGGCTATCTTCCACGCGAAAGCGGCGGCAAGCTACAACAGCCTGAATGAAATTCTGTTGCACCTCCACCATGTGGAGAACTGCATCGACGGACCCAAGGAGAAGGACTACTTCCCAGGATCCGGCGACGTCTGCAAGGGCATGGGCACCGGCATCAAGCCGGATCTCAGAGATTCGGGCATGGCCGGGGCGCACGCACTGCCGTACGTTGAGGCGGCGGAAACGGTGGTGGAGTGGGGCATCGCGCGGGCGATGGGTAAAGATGCGGGGCGGGCGAAGGTGGCCGCTGAGATGGCGGCACTGATCTTGACCCAGGCAAAAGCCAATTTCAAGTAGTTTGCGTGAGCCCGGGGCGGGGGGTGCCCTCAGGGCCCCCCGGCCCCTTCTTCTCGGTGTGATCCTCCTGTTCAGGGCACTCGCCCACCTCGCATCACCGTATACTTGACGTGATGACCCCTCGGTCCGTGACCCGTCGCCAATTCATCTCCCGCGCCGCGGGGATCGGGCTTGCCGCAGCGGGCGGAACCTGGATTGCGCGCTGGGTACAGGCCGCCGCCGCGGGGGGCGTCGCTCTCGCGCAGGATCTCTTTGCCCGTGTCAAAGGCCTGCCGCCCGACATCACCGCCAACGAGCAGTTCTACGTCGTCAGTAAGAACCCACCGGGATTCGATCCGCGCATCGACGCCGAGAAGTGGACCCTGGAGGTCACGGGGAAAGTTGGGAAGCCGGTGCGGCTGACGTACGATGAACTGCGTGCCATGCCCTCCATCGAGCAGGTGCAGACCCTGGAGTGTATCAGCAACGAGGTCGGCGGCGACTTGATCAGCAACGCGCGGTGGAAGGGCGTGCGGCTGCGGGATCTGCTCTCGCGCGCCGGTGGCGCGGGGCCGACCGCGGTGAAGGTGGCCTTCCGGTGCGCCGACGGCTACTCCGAATCGGTGCCGCTCGTTGACGCGATGAACGCCACGACCGTGCTGGTCTACCAGATGAACGGGGAGCCCCTCCCGGCGGCCCACGGGTATCCGCTCCGCCTCTTGATCCCCGGCCTGTACGGGATGAAGAACCCGAAATGGATCACCAAGATCGAGGTGGTCGACTACGACTACCAGGGATACTGGGAAGCATCGGGGTGGACTGATGAGGCGGTCGTGAAGACGATGTCGAAGTTCGACGTGACCACGAAGACATCTGGCGGTGAGACGGAACTCGGCGGCGTCGCCTTTGCCGGCGACCGCGGCATCAAGGATGTCGAGTATTCCACCGACGGCGGCAAGACGTGGCAGAAGGCATCCACCAAACCCCCACTGGGAAAGTTCACCTGGGTGCTGTGGGCCGCCGTGTGGAAGCCGGCGGGACCGGGCAGCTACGTCGTGCAGGTGCGGGCGGCGGACGGCAATGGGGTGCGGCAGACGTCCAAGCCCGCACCGACATTGCCCGATGGGGCGTCGGGGTATCACACGGTTCGCGTGCAGGTGCGGAAGTAGCGCGCATGGACGGCAGGTTCGTGTCGCTGGAGCAGGTGACACGCGTGCTGCCCGACGTCGAGCGGCTGCTCCTGCAGTTGCGGGAGATCCGCGACCAGGGACAGCAGACCCGCGAGCGGCTGGAGCTGCTGTGGGCGGCGCTGGAGCGGGGCGATGCGGTGCTCGACGAGATCGGTGCACTGCAGCGGCAGCTGGATGAGCGGGCCGAGGAATTCGGCGCGCTGGCGGCGCGGCTGGAAGAGCTCGGCGGTGTGCTGAAGGATCTGGACATGGGACTGGTGGATTTCCCCACGGTCGCCGGCGGGAGTGAGGTCTATCTGTGCTGGCGGCTGGGCGAAGACGGCATCTCCTACTGGCACGGGTTGGACGAAGGCTACGCGGGCCGGAAGCCGCTGTGGACGCTGCCCGGCAGCCATCCCCATCTGGCCTGATATAATGCTGGAGGCCTATGCCTGAACGCTACGACGTCGTCGTCATCGGCGGCGGCCCCGGCGGCTACGTGGGGGCCATCCGCGCGGCGCAGCTCGGTTTGCGCGTCGCGCTGGTGGAACGCGCCAAGGTCGGCGGGACCTGCCTGCATGTCGGCTGTATCCCCACCAAGGCCATGCTGTACACCGCCGAGGTCCTCGAGCACGTGCGCGAGCGTGACCTCGGCATCGTCACCGGCGACGTCTCCGTGAACCTTGCGGCGGTCCACAAGCGCAAGGCCCGCATCGTGGATCAACTGCACAAGGGCGTGCAGGGATTGATGCGCAAGCACAAGATCAGCGTGTTTGAAGGCGAGGGCCGCTTCCTCAGCACCGAGCGAATCGGCGTGGCGCTCCACGACGGCTCGGAGACCGAGCTGGTCACCGGCCACGCCGTCGTTGCCACCGGATCCGCCCCGCGCAGTGTGCCGGGTATCACGATCGACAACGACCGCATCCTTGACAGCACCGGCGCCTTGGCCCTCCCCGAGGTCCCGGGATCGATCGCGATTCTCGGCGCCGGCCCGGTGGGGGTGGAGTTCGCCAGCCTCTTCCGCGCGTTTGGCAGCACGGTCACCGTGATCGAACTCCTGCCCACCCTGGTCCCGCTCGAGGACGAGGAGATCGGGCAGGCGCTGGAACGGTCGTTCGTGCGCCGTGGCATCTCGGTTCAGACCAAGACCACGGCCAAAGCCGCCGAGGTCAGAGGCAGCCGGGTGCACCTCACGCTCGCGACCGGTGACCAAACGTCCGCGTTGGAGGTCGATTATCTGCTGGTGGCGGTCGGGCGCATCCCGGTCACCGACGGCCTGGCGATCGAGGCAGCGGGCGTCGCGCTGGAGAAGGGCGCTGTCAAGGTTGACACCCACCTGCGCAGTTCGGTGCCCTCGATCTACGCGATCGGCGATGTGATCACCGGACAGGCCCCCTACCGGCTGGCGCACGTGGCCAGCGACGAGGCGATCGCGGTGATGGAGGCCATCGCCGGGGCGCCGCCGCATCCGCTGAACTACGACGCGGTGCCGCGGCCGACGTTCTCCTTCCCTCAGGTTGCCACGCTGGGGCTGAGCGAACGGCAGGCCCGAGAGCAGGGGTATGACATTAAGGTGGGACGGTTTCCGTTCTCGGCCAACAGCAAGGCGACCATCGAAGGAGCGCGCGAAGGATTCGTGAAGGTGGTCACCGACGCTTCGATCGGCGAGCTGCTGGGCGTGCATCTCATCGGCCCGGCGGTGACGGAACTGCTGGCCGAGGGGGTGGCCGCGAAATACCTGGAGGGTACGATCACCGAGCTCGCACTGTCGGTCCATTCCCACCCCACGCTGTCCGAGGCGGTAAAGGAAGCCGCCCTGGATGCGCTGGGCCGGGTGATCCATGTCTGAAGGAGGCGGCATCGGATGAGCGCGATGAGCGCGAAAACGCAGACCCAGATTGCGCGGCATGAGGAATTGGGATTGACCGACGGCGATGTGCTGGACATGTACTACTATATCGCGCTGGCGCGGGCCCTCGACGACCGGATGTGGGTGCTGCAGCGGGCGGGCAAGGCGATGTTCGTCATCTCCGGCCCGGGCCACGAGGGGTGCCAGGTCGCGGCGATGTGGCCGATGGACAAGAAGCACGACTGGTTCGTGCCGTTCTACCGGTCGGTGGCGGCCTGCCTGGTGAAAGGCATGACCCCCGCCGATATCCTGCTGGGTCTGTTCGCGCGGGCCAACGATCCCAGCAGCGGCGGCCGGCAGATGCCCGGTCATTACGGCCATCCCCGTGTCAAGATTCTCTCCACGAGCAGTCCGGTGGGGACGCAGTATCCGCACGCCGCGGGCATCGCATACGCCTCGAAGCTGCGGAAGACCGGCGAGGTGACGATGGTGGCCATCGGCGAGGGCGGCACCAGTCAAGGCGACTGGCACGAGGCCCTCAACTTCGGCGGCGTGCACCGGCTGCCGTGTGTGTTCATTGTCGAGAACAACGAGTACGCGATCTCGGTGCCGCTGCGCAAGCAGATGGCCGTCGACAGCGTGGCGGTGCGGGGACCGGGCTATGGGATGCCGGGGATCTCGGCCGACGGCAGCGACGTGCTGGAGTGCTACCGGGTCGCCAAGGACGCCTACGACCGGGCGAAACGGGGCGAGGGGCCGACGCTGATCGAGTTCCGGGTGCCCAGGTTGGGATCGCACAGCAGCGATGATCAGCAGGAGCGGTACCGGTCCAAGGAAGAGCTGGAACGGGTGCGGCAGCGCGACCCGCTGAAGACGTTCGGCGCCTACCTGGAGACGGTCGGCCTGCTCACGGATGACAAGAGACAGGAGATCGCCGCCCGCGTCAAGCGGGCGATCGATGAGGCCACCGACTTCGCCGACGCGTCTCCTGCCCCGACGCCGGAGAGTGCCTCCCGCTACGTCTTTGCGGAGGGGGAGGAAGGGGCCGGCGATGCCTGAGATCCGCTACATCGATGCGATCAACCAGGCCCACCGGGTCGCGATGGACCGCGACGACAGCGTGGTGGTCATGGGCGAAGACGTCGGCATCAAGGGCGGCGTCTTCGGGGCCACGATGGGGTTGATGGAGGCGTTCGGCGAGGGCCGGGTGATCGACACCCCGCTGGCGGAATCATCCATCGCGGGGATCGCGATCGGGATGTCGGCCAACGGGCTGCGGCCGATCGCGGAGTTCCAGTTCGCCGACTTCATCCACCCCGCATTCAACCAGATCGTCAGCGAGGCCGCGAGGATGCGCTATCGTTCGAACAACGCGTTCGGCTGCCCCGTCGTGTTCCGCACACCGTACGGCGGGTCCCACGGCACGGCCCTGTATCACTCACAGTCGATCGAGGCGTACTACGCGCACGTCCCCGGACTGAAAGTCGTGGCGCCCTCGACCCCGTACGACGCGAAGGGCTTGCTGCTCGCCGCCGTGGCCGATCCCGATCCGGTGCTCTTCCTCGAACACAAACGGATGTATCGCCTCGTGCGCGGGGAGGTCCCCGACGGCGAGTACACGGTGTCGATCGGTCCCGCGCAGGTCCGCCGCAAGGGAAAGGATCTCTCCGTGTTCGCCTACGGCTGGATGCTGCACGAGTCGCTGCAGGCGGCGGAGACCGCCGCGAAGGAAGGTATCGACGCCGAGGTGGTCGATCTGCGGACCCTGGCGCCGCTGGACAAGGCCACGATCCTGGCGTCCGTCGAGCGGACCAACCGGGCGCTGATCGTGTACGAAGACAACCGCTTCTTGGGCTACGGCGCGGAAGTGGCCGCGCTGATCGCGGAGGAGGCCTTCGAATCGCTGGATGCGCCGGTGATGCGGTTGGGCGGTCCCGACGTCCCCGGCATCCCGTTTGCCAAGCCTCTTGAAGAGTGGTTCTACATCAATCAGGAGAAGATTCTGGGGGCCATCCGAAAGATCGCGTCGTATTAACCATAGGGGTTGTGTATGCCCGTCGACATCACGCTGCCGCAGTTGGGAGAAAGCACCTACGAAGGGACGATCGGCAAGTGGCTCAAGAAGCCGGGCGATCCGGTCGAGCGGTTCGAGCCGCTGGTCGAAATCATCACCGACAAGGTCAACGTCGAGATGCCCGCTCCGATCGGCGGC
>DASXUC010000127.1:0-2038 GCA_036505015.1 bacterium
CCGGGCCAGTCCGGGGCTCCCTCATACATGAGCACCGTCGCGCCAATGGCGAGCGGCCCATACACCACGTACGTGTGTCCCGTCACCCAGCCGATGTCGGCGGTACACCAGAAGACATCCTCTTCCCGGAGGTCGAAGACATAGCGGGTGGTCGCGGCCGCCTGCACGAGGTAACCCCCCGTAGTGTGCACGATGCCCTTCGGCTTGCCGGTGGTCCCCGAAGTGTAGAGGATGAAGAGCAGGTCCTCGGCGTCCATGCTCTCGGGCTCGGCGTAGAGCGCTGCGTCGTCCAGGAGACGGTGCCACCAGTGATCGCGGCCCTCCTGCATCGTCGCAAAGGCCTCGTCGCCCTCGGCCCCCGGGCGCCGCCGCACGACCACGACATGGCGGATGGTCGGACAATCGGCCAGCGCTTCGTCGGCGAAGCGCTTGAGCGGCAGCACCTGCCCCCGCCGGTAGCCACCGTCCGCGGTTATCAACGCAACCGCCTTGGCATCGTTGATCCGATCACGGAGCGATTCGGCGGAGAATCCCCCGAACACCACCGAGTGGACCGCGCCAATCCGAGCGCAGGCGAGCATCGCGATAGCGGCTTCGGGGATCATCGGCAGGTAGATCGCCACCCGATCGCCGCGGTGGACGCCGAGAGACTTGAGCACGTTGGCAAACTGGCAGACCTCACGGTGCAGGTCGGTGTAGGTCAGCGTGCGGGTGTCGCCGGGCTCGCCCTCCCAGCGGTAGGCGACCTTCGCGCCGCGGCCGAGGGCGAGCTGGCGGTCGAGACAGTTGTAGGCCAGATTGGTCGTCCCGCCCACGAACCACTGGGCATACGGCAGCTTCCATTCCAGCACGCGGTCCCACCGCCGGAACCAGTGCAGCTCGGATGCCGCCCGCGCCCAAAACCCCTCGGGATCGGCGTCTGCCTCGTCGTACACGCGTGGGTCGCGCACCGTCGCCCCGGCGGCGAACTGCGCGGGGGGAGGGAACCGGCGGGCTTCCGCGAGCAGGGCCTCAATCGTACGCTTCATGACAGCCACTGTACGAGACCGGTATCCAGATCGTACACGGCACCGACTACGGTCAATCTGTGGCTGGCCACGTGTTCATCAAGTTGATCGTCGCGGCGCAAGTGGGCCACGACGGCCCGCACGTTCGCCTCGACCGCGGCCGGCAGCAGATCCGGGCGGTCGCCCAGCCGCCGCACGATCGGGCGGAGAGGCGCCAGCAGGCTGTCGATGTGTCCCGGCGCGGGTTCCCCCGTGCGAACCGACTCGATGGCGGCCATCACGGCGCCGCAGCGGTGGTGACCGATCACAACGGCCAGCGGCACGTGGAGGTGTTCAACCGCGTACTCAAAACTGCCTTCGACCAGGTCATCGTAGGTATTGCCCGCGACGCGCACGACGAACAATTCCCCGAAGCCGTGGTCAAAGATCAGCTCCACCGGCACACGCGAATCCGCGCAACTCAGCATCATCGCGAAAGGGCGCTGCGCCGGTGCGCTGCGGATCCGCTGCGAAATGAGTTTGGGGACGATCGTGAAGCGCCCCGCCGCGGCCCGGCGGTTCCCTTCCTTGAGCCGCCGCAGCGCTTCGGCAGCGGTGATCGGGGTTGTCGTGGAAGTCGCTGCTTCCACGGCCGCGGATCCGAGCACATCTCCCCACACCCCCGCGCTGACGATGCCGGCGGCGACGGCCTTCACGAACTGGCGGCGCGATAGCACACCCATGCCCTCCATCGAGTCCTTCGGGATTTCCTCATCGTTTCGCATGGTGGCGGAGGTCTCCTTCAGACGCCGGCATCATAGGTAATTCGTGCGGGAGCGAGAAAGAAGCCGCGTCAGGGCTCTGGTTTCCGAGGAGGCAAGACGAGCATGCGACGCATCATTCCGATGTTGGTTGTACTCTCCCTCGTGATTGGCTTCGCGGTGCCGGCCTTGGCCATCGAGCCGCGGGCAGGCGATACGGTGGTCATTGGCGAGGCAGTGCGCGACGACGTGTACGCCGCTGGACGGCGCGTCGATGTCGGGGCTGCCATT
>DASXUC010000128.1:0-40510 GCA_036505015.1 bacterium
GGTGAGATCCCACGACGGCAGCCGGACGGCCTCGGCCTTCAACGCGTCGGCCCGGTCCTCACCGGTAATCAACTGTCTGAGCACACCACCGTGCGGCGGGGTGAGCTCGTCGGCATGCGATGGAGCAACGACGGAATTCACGCGGATCCTCCTTTGGATTTAGAGGCAGCGTCTGTTATTGTGACGGCGCTTCCGGCAGCGGTCAACCCGGTGGCGCGTGGTGATCAGGGCGTGATCATCACTCCAGACGGCGGACCAACCCGCTGAGGGCCTGCCGCAGCACCTGGACGGGCCGATACATTCTGGGACGAGCGGATTCCGTGGGGACGCTCAGCCGGGTCAGGTCCGAGTGTTTGGCGGCGACGAGCGCCCGCCGCAGCCCTGCACGGTACCCCTCCGATCCCGTGTAGTCTGTAAACTTTGGCTTCAGGACGACCGATCGATATCCAAGATAGCTCAACATCACCTCCAGCGCGTCGCGGCTGGGAAGCATGACCATGGTCTTCTCCCATGCCCGCCGGGGATCGTCGGTATCCTCGAGTCGAATCTCCAGCACCGGCCCCCCGCGCAGAGACAGCGCGGTATCGATGACCAAGAGGTCGGAATTCAGCTTGGAGATCAATTCGAGCAGTTCGAGGTGTTTATCGAGATGATACAGGAGCCCCAGGCACAACACGACCTCGAACGTGCCGATGTCCGCGGTAAGGGTCTGGTACACGTCGCCGCAGATGAACCGGTACCGGGCGGCGGGGACCTGCTTCACCTCGAAGACGAAGTTCGCCTGCTCGATATGCATCTGTCGGGCATCAATACCCACCACCTCGGCGCACCCCGCCTGCACCGCGAGCAACGACCAGAAACCTGCATTGCATCCGAGGTCAAGCACCCGCTTCCCGACCAGCGATCCCCCGCACAGGTCCACCAGTGGATCAAAGAAGTACGCCTTGCGCTGGAGATGGCGGACCGCCCATGCCGGAGATGCAATGGGGGTGCGGTGCCCCTCGAGGTCGAATTCATAGTGCCATCGCGGGAAGGATCGGATACGTGCAAGAATCTCCTGGTCCGTCACGCGGCGGTTTTCGGTGATCAACCCAGGGGTCTCCTGCACTTGAACACGTTGCGCGTTCCATCCGCCATCGCATCGCTGAGGGCCATGCTCAGGAAACTCCCGGGCGTACGCGCGGTCATGAACTGGCTGCGCCCCTATCGGGCCCCGACGCGGAAGCCCCAGGGATCCAAGGGGATCAGGAGCCTCGGGCATCGTCTCTACGTGGGCGGGCTGTGGGACGAAATCGGCCGTCTGCAGTTCAACTTTCTGGTCGCGCACGGCCTGCAACCGCACCACTATCTCCTCGATATCGCGTGCGGCAGCCTGCGGGCAGGCGTCCACTTCATTCCGTATCTGGAGCCGCGGCACTACCTTGGCATCGACAAGGAAGAGGAGCTCATCGCCGCCGGGATCCGTCATGAGCTCACCCCGCAGCTGATGCAAGAGAAACAGCCGCAATTCGTCGTCTCCGCGGGGTTTGAATTCGAACGGTTTGGGGTCCGTCCGGACTTTGCGCTGGCCCACTCCCTGTTCACGCATCTTCCCCCAGAGGGGATCACGCGGTGTCTGGCGCGGCTCCGGGCGACGATTCAGGACAGCGGCACCTGCTTTGCCACGTTCTTCGAGATTCGCCGCCCCCGGAGCAATGCCGCCGAGACGCCGGGCCACGGCCGGTTCCTCTACACCCGACATGACATGCAGCGATTCGGCGCTGCCACGGGATGGAGGATGTCCTACGTTGGTCGCTGGGGCCATCCGCGCGGCCAGAAGATGGTTACGTATCACCCGGCCTGACCGGCCGCGGAGCCGTCCATCTCCATCACGACGCGAAAATCCCGCACCACCTTCGTAATGTCGAAATCATGCGCCCGGGCCGCGCCGCGCGCGGCGAGATCCCTCGCGAACGGACCGTCGGTGAGAATACGGTGGAGCGCGGTGGTGAGCGCAGCGTCATCGCGCGGCGGAATCAGGACACCGCATGTGCCGTCGAGGGTGATCTCGCGGGGGCCCGATGGACAGTCGGTGGCGACGACCGGACACGCGCAGGCCATCGCCTCTACCAGCGCGCTCGGAAATCCTTCGAAATCTGACGTCAGCGCAAAAACCGCCGCCCGACGTAGCGACGGGAACGGATTGTCCAACCATCCCGTGAACTCGACGTCGCCCGCGACCTGCAGCCGCTTCGCCAGTGCCACCAGGTGTCGATACATTGGGCCGTCACCCACCAGCCGCAACCGGCAGGGGACGGCGCGCCGCACCGATGCGAAGGCGCGGATCAGCATCGCCTGGTTCTTGTGACGCTCCAGCCTCCCCACACTGACGATCACCGGGAGGCCCGTCTGATCCGCCGCCGCGCGGCCATCCGCCGCCGCGAGACGCTCGATCCGGTCGAGATCAAACGGATTGTAGATGACCCGAATCCGCGACGCTGGGACCCCGAAGTCTGTCCGCAGACTCCCCCCCAGGCCGTGCGAGTTGGCGACGATGAGATCCGCATGCCGGTAGGTCGCGCGCATCAGCACAAGGAACAACCGGCCGACCGCGTCCCGGCGGTACTGTGCAAGGTTGTAATTGCGCTCGCACAACACCGTCCGGTAAGACAGGCCAGCGGCCCCCCGTGCGAGGACGTTCGCGATGTTCGCGCGCGGGAGAAAGCTCATCACCATCCGGGGGTTCAAGCCCCGAAGCATCCGGCCGAGGCGTGGCACCACGCCCACCGACCGGATGGCGCGGAGGGTCCGATGCGAAGAGAGGAATCGCAGACCCTGGATCGACTCCATGGGGACGGTGGGAGGATACTCGTAGGTCGAGGGATCACCATCCAGCGTGATCAAGGCGATGTCGGCCTGCGGAGCAAGGCTCCAGATCAGGTCTGCGATGACCCGATTGGTCCCGCCCTTTCTTGCCATGTCGTTGGTGAGGATGACGATCCCGCCCGAATCCATCAGACCGTGTCCTCACCCCGATGCCGCGCGACGACGATCAGCCCGCCGGCAATGTGCGCGGTCCAGCGCTGAGCGGAGAGGAGCCGTTCCAGGGGGCGCATGATGCCCGCCGTGAGCCTCCCCATGATGGGATGCACCCGGTACATCGGACGGACGAATGGGATGATGACCCAGGGCAGCACGGCGACCTCCGTGGCCCCGAGTGCGAGGAGGTCCTGCCGGATCGCCCCCGCGGTCGTGAACTCGCCGTGCACCGGCGGCCTCACGCCGGCGTGGGTGGTCAACGCCCGTCGGACCGCGTAGTAGGCATAGTATGAGTTCAGGGCCAGCCGGTTCAGCACCGTGAAGAAGACCTGGCCCCCGGGACGGGTGATGCGCATCATTTCGCCCAGCGCCGCCCGCACATCGCTGACGTGCAGGTAGCGGAGGACCTCAATGGCCACCACGAGATCAAAGCGCCGGTCCTGAAATGGAAGGTCACTGATGACGGCATCAAGGATTGGGACATCCCCGGCCAGCGCCCGCGCCGCGGCGCGCATCGGCGCCGCCGGCTCGACCCCAATCACATCGTGCCCCAGGTCCCGCATCCGGCGGAGGTAATGCCCGGTTCCACATCCGGCATCGAGGATTCGGCTTCGCGGCGGGAGGCCGCTGAGCACTCGAGCCAACGCCTCATCCAGGAGCCCCCGGGCGTAGGCGAAGGCGGACGTGGGTGCGCCGCCCGATCCCATCTCGTATCGTTGCTGGAACTGGGCGGTCCATTGGGAAAATCGCGCGATCGTCTGCGCACGCACGGCCGCCCTCTGGTCGTCCTCTTCGGCCTTACCTGGCGTCGACAACAGAACGGCGCCCTCCGCTCTCGTCGGCGGGAATGCCCACCGATCCATCTTCGCGGTACCCGTACGCGCGCAGCAGCCACCCGGCCAGGAACCAGAACACCCGCCGGTCGTGCGGCGGGAACCGCCCGAGCCACTCAACGTCGGGACGGATCCTCACCGCCGGCAGCATGCGCAGCCGGTTGCCCTCAACGGTGTGACCGGTGCGGAATTCCTCGCCCGCCACCACGCGGCGGGAAAGGTCCGTTAGATCCACATCCATCGTTCGGCTCAGGCGACTCGCCACACCCGGGAAGTCGGTCATCACGTCCTCGTATCGCACCCGCAGTGCGCGCGAGGCATCCAGCCGCCGGCACACGGCGGCAGCCTGCACATTGACCAGGACCCAGAAGACGGCCGTCCTCCACACGGGGGCGGGACCAACGTCCCGGGGAAGCCCCGCGCGGATGTCCTTGCGGTACGGTCTTTGCAGCGAGTAGGCCACGCCCCGCCCGTCGCGGACGAGGTGCAGCACGCGAAGGTCCAACCCAGGCATCAGCGCGAGGGCGGCCGCGCGCGTCGGGACCTTCGACGAATCGACGATCATCCGCTTGCCGCTCACCTGCCGAATCGCCTGGAAGAGCGCGACCGTCCAGTCGGCGTAGCGGGAGAACGCTGCACTGCGGTGCGCGCGCTCGAGCACCACCCGGGGCCACGCTGCGTAGCGCTCGAACTTCCGCTGCAGGAGCACATAGGCCGCAAGGTCGAGCCGACTCCGGCGGCGGGTCCACTCGCGTCGGACCTCAGACCAAAACGGGCAGGTCGCCCCCGGCCGGCCGCAGGCGCAGTATCGCCCGTCGAGGTACGCTCCCCGCACCAGGTTCGACAGTTCGCCGACCCCCGCCACGTCCGGGTGATTGTCGAGGATGACGTCAACGAGCGTGGACCCGCTGCGTCCAGAACCGGCGATGTAGAGGACGGGAACGGGTGGCTCAGGAGATGCCATCGGGTCGCTGCCTCGGCAGGCCGAGGATCGTGGAGTCGAGCCCCGTACGCGCCCGGAGTTGCCAGGTCATCAGGAGATTCCAGAACGCGAGGCTGAGGGCCGCGGCCGCGGCCGCACCCTCCAGTCCCCACCTCGGGATCAACGTGAAACTCAACAGGACGTGCAGCACCACCGTGATGCCGGTGCTGACGGCAGCGTCCCGCTGGAAGCCCGTCATCATCAGGGCGGAGAGATTCCAGCCCAACGCGATGTTCGCCAGGCGTCCGGCACTGAGGATGGCCAGCGCCATTCTGGCCACGACGAAGCCCGGGCCGAAAATCAGCAGCAACCAGGGACCAAAGATGATCAATGCGATGCCGACGGGGAGCGAAATGCCAAAGATCCAGCGTATGCTCCTGGTGATCATGCGCTGCAGCCGGCCCAACCGACCCTCGGCGTACAGTTTGGAAATCGTCGGCGAGACGACGGCGTGAGCGGCGAGGTAGATGAACGAGAGCAGATCGGCGCCCCGCGACGCCACGGTGTAGATGCCGACGGGCTCACTGCCTTTCAATGCGCCGAGGATGATGGTGTCAATGCGCTGGTTGAATGCGTTCATCGCGAAGAGGGCGAGCAGCGGGAGCGCGGCGACAAACCATTCGCGCTGTCGGTACACCGGCTCGGCCCTCTTCACGTCAGCAGGGAGCAACTGCACCAGCAACCACGTGCCGGCGAGAAACCCGACCAGGGTAGCCGCGACGTTAAACAGCATCGCTGTCTCGGCGGAGAGCCGATGGGCCACCACCGCCGCGATCCCCAGCAGCGCCAGGAACACAATGGGTTCGACCACATTTTCAGGGACCTGCCCGAGCGCGACGTGCCGCAGGCCCTGCAGCGCGCCCTGCCGGAGTCGCGTCAGCGCCGCGAAACACACCAGCGGCAGGCTGATCCATAGCGTCGTGATCACGTCCGGATCGCGGTGGGCGACCAGGGTCGTGGCCAGCACGAACGCCACGCTTCCCATGCCGAAGGAGAACACCAAGATACCCCGGCTGGCCCATACGAGGAGCCCGCGCATCAGCCCCCAACGCTTCGTCGCGTGGTAGGCTGCGATGTCGCGAATCACGATCGTGTGCAATCCGGCCGCGGCCGGCAGCGCCAGCAGGTTCACCCAGGCCAGCGCATACGCGTAGACCCCGAACGTCTTGGGCCCCAGCGCTCGGGCCAGGATGACGCCGATGATGAAACTGAAGGCCAGCCCGGCGGCCTTGATCGCCGCGGTGGCGATGGTACCGCCAACCAGCTGCTGGCGCAGGCTGCCCTCCGCCTCGAGCCGAAAGACGCGGCGCGCCAGCGTGGCAGCGCGTGCGGCCACGAGCTGGGCGACCGGTGTCCTCACCGTGGGCAGGTCATTCACGTGGTCTGCACATCCTTGGCCCATGCCCGATTCGCCCGGTACCACTGCACCGCATGATGCACACCGTCCGTGAAAGACGTGCGGGGAGTCCATCCCAGGAGCCGCCCCGCCTTCCCAATACTTGCCCACGTCGCGGCCACGTCGGCGGGATGGGCCTCGCGAAATTCGATCCGCGCCGAAGCGCCGATCAGCGATTCGATCTGCGCGATGGCGTCGGCCACCCGCACCGGATGGTCGGACCCCAGGTTGATGATCTCGTACCCCATCGGCCGCAGGGCGGCCACCGTGCCCCGGGCGATGTCCTCCACAAAGGTGAAATCCCGCTCCATGCTGCCGTCCCCGTAGACGATGACGGGGCGGCCTTCGCTGATCCACTGAATGAACCGGAAGATGCTCATGTCCGGCCGCCCGGCCGGGCCGTAAACCGTGAAGTACCGCAGCACCGTGACGTCGAGCCCGTACAGGTAATGGTAGGTGAAACTGAGGACCTCCGCGCCCTTCTTGGACGCCGCATACGGGGACAACGGATGGTCGGTGTCGGCATCCTCGAGAAACGGCCGCGGGTTGAGCGCGCCGTAGAGACTGGACGTCGAGGCCAGCACGAACTTCGGGATACTCCGCTGCCGCGCGAACTGCAGCAGGTTCAATGTCCCGGTCACATTGGTGTCAATGTAGCTCCAGGGGTCGGCCACGCTCTGCCGGACGCCGGCCCGCGCGGCGAGATTGATCACCGCATCGAACGCCGGCTGCCCGACCGTCTCGTCGAGCGCGCGGCGATCGGCGATGTCGGTCTGGTGGAACTCGAAGCCGGGACGGCCGGACAACTGTCCCAGCCGCCACTGCTTCAACCGCGGATCATACGCCGCGTTGAGGTTGTCCACGCCGACGACGGCATGGCCGTCGGCGAGCAGCAGCTCGGTGACTTTCCAGCCGATGAATCCGGCGCACCCGGTCAGCAGGATCCGCTTCGGGCTACCCGTCATAGGCATAACCGTGCAGCATGGGAAATTCTGCGATCCTTTCCGCGACCCGATCCACCGACTCATCCGGCCACGGCACCTCGAAGCGTGTCTGGCGGGGCGCGCCGAAAACGATCCCCGCGCAGGCGCGCAGGTAGTCGTCGGGCGCCTCGAGCCCCAGGAACGCGCAGAGGTCGCGCACCCGGCGGGGCGGATCGGCGACCAGGTCTTCATAGCGCAGATCAAGCATCGCCCCCGGCGCCAGAGCGCTGCGCACGTCCACCACGGCGCGGCTGAGGCCGAAGTACGCTTCGATCGCGGTCTCCAGCGGGCGGCGCGATCGGCGGGCCATGGTGCTGATGTTGTCGTAGGGGTTGCGAATCACGTGGATGAAACGGACCGGCACCCCGACGACCGCCGCAAGCCGGTCCAGCAATTGGGGGGATCGCCGCAGGGCCTTTGTCGTGCCTCCCCCCTTCTTGTCACCGATCACCTCCAGCCGCGTGAACCGTCCCTGCCACTGGCCGGGGACGGCGTAGGCATAGCCGGACCAGCGCCGTCCCTTCCGGGCGAATGCACGGGCATTGTCCCGCAGCAAGACAAAGATCTGTTCCCGGCTGAAGCCGCGGGCGAGAAAATCCAGCACGTTCACTTCGTGCGCAATCACGGCCCTCGGATGGGCATCGATGAGCGATCCGACGAGACTGTGCCCGCTGCGTGGATATCCGATGAACAGGCACAACAGCCGGACGTCCGAAAAATCGGTCGTCGCGGTTCGAGCGCGGACGTAGCTCGACGCAAACGTCGCCGACCGATCGATGGCCCGGCGGGCATCGCGCCAGACCCGGCGCAGCGCCTTCATGCGTCGTGATCCCTTCCCAGACGGGAATAGACCTCAAGCGTCTGGTCCGCCATCCGGCCCGCCGAAAACATCGTCAGCACCCGATCGCGGCCGCGGACGCCCATCGCGGCGGCCTGATCGGGATTCGTCAGCAGGCGCACCAGCGCGGCGGCGAGCGCATCCTGATCGTCCGGCGCCACCAGCACTCCGGTCTCGCCGTCGGCCACGATCTCCGTGAGCGGGGGAATGCGGGTCACGACGACCGGCCGCGATGCGGCCATGGCCTCGATCACCACCTGCCCAAATCCTTCCGACGTCGATGGCAGCACGAACACGTCGCTGGCGGCCAGAAACGCCGGCACGTCGTCGACGAACCCGAGCAGCCGCACCGCCCCGGTCAGCCCCAGCGAGTCGATCTGCGCCTCCAGCTCCCGCCGGTACCCGCCGACGTCCCATCCCGCGATGGCCAGGACGGCATCGGGGCGGGCGCGATGGACGATCCGCCAGGAGGCGATGAGCCCGGCAAATCCCTTGTGCGGGGTCAATCGCCCGATCGCGGCGACGACCGGCCGGCCGTCGAGCCCCCACTGCTGCTTCGCCTCGGGTGGAGCTGCCGCAAAGGGAGCGGGGTCGATCCCGTAATGGATCACACGGACCCGGTCGGCCGGCACGCCCCGCCCCCGCACCAGCCACTCTTTCACGGCGCCGGAAATCGCGATGATCCGGTCCGCGCGCCGCCACACGACGTCGAGCAGCGGCAGCAGCGCGGGGCCCGACCACGAATGCCGCCCGTAGATGTTGTGCATCGACACCACCCAGGGCAGATCGCGGCGGCGGAGCTTGACGAACCCGCCCGCGAGATCGGCGCGGGGAAGGTGCGTGTGCAGGATGTCCGGCCGCACCCTGGCGACGATGGCCGACACGGTCAGCGGGAAGAGCACATTGTACCTACCGTCGGCTCCTACCGGCAGGGTGCGGATCCCGGCGGCTTCGAACTCGCCCTTCAAAATCCGGCTCACCGGCCGCTCGTGCAGGTACGCCACGGTCTGACGCACGCCCCTGCGGCCGAGCTGGCGGCACAGCGTCAGCAGGTGCAGCTCGGACCCGCCGGCGGCGATCGAGTTGCTCACATGGAGAACGTGCATAGCGCGGGCTGCGCTCACGCGCGCCGGGGAGCCAGACGGATGTAGTCGCCGGCCGCGAGCCTCGGCAGCGTCAGCGGATCGACCGGCGGCTCGACAAAGGCGCGCCGGGTGACGACGGCCTGCCGGTAGCCGGCCTCTTCGACGCACCGCCGCACCTGCTCGTTCACCCTGCCCTTCGGGTACGCAAACGACGACACGGCCGTCCCCAGCAGATCTTCAAGGTAGCGCTTGGATCCCCCGACCTCCCGCTGCAACGCGGACGGGGAGATGTCGGGCAGTTTTGGATGCGTGGCCGAATGCGATCCGATCTCGTGCCCCGAGTCGGCCAGCGACCGCACCTGCGCCGGGGTCATCAGGCGGAACGGACCGGCGGAGGTCTGAAACTCTCCCCCCAGCCGTGCGGTGATCACAAAGAACGTGCCGGGCAGGCCCTCCGCCTCGAGGAGGTCCCGGGCGATCGTCGCATTGTCCTCAAACCCGTCGTCAAACGTCACGGCCGCCAGATTCCGCTCGGGCGCCGCGGCCGCCGCGGCGAGGAATTCGGACAGGCGCACGGCATGAAACCACTTCGCGACGTACTGCAGCTGGGTCCGGAACGTCGCCGGTGATTCCGACAGCGGCGAAGCGCTGCCCACGGAATGATAGAAGAGGATCATGCGCAGGCCGGTCTGCGGCCGGTGCCGTGAGAAGAAGCTGACGTGGACCGCGCGGCGGAGGAGTGAACGCACGCGGCATTATCCTCGGCGGGGGCGCGGCTGGACCGCCGGAGCCGGGTCGCCGCGGACGCCGAGGATCTCGTCTGCGCGGGCCAGGAGCTCGGCGTACCCTTGCCGGTAGGCGGCGAGGGAAAACCGGCGCAGCGCGATCGCGCGGGCGGAGGAACCCACGGCCTCCGCCTCACCCTGATGCGTAAAGATCCAGCGCAGGCGATCGGCCAGCGCGCCCGCGTCGCGCGGCGGCACCAGCCAGCCCGTCACGCCGTCGTCGATGACTTCAGGGATGCCGCCTGCCGTGGTCGCGACGACAGGCACGCCGACGGCCATGGCCTCGAGGATGACGCGCGGCATCCCCTCCGAAAACGACGGCAGCACAAACGCTCCCGCTTCAGACAGCGCGGCGGCGAGATGGGACTGGGGGACGTGGTCGTGAAACTCGACGTCGGACCCCAGACCGTCTTCCTGCACACGGCGTCGCAGGGCATCGGCATAGGTGATGTTGACGGAACGGCCAATGATGATCAGCCGGGTGCCCGCCGCACGGGAGCGGGCAAAGGCGTCGATCAGCACGTCTACGCCCTTCAGCGGGGTGAGCACCCCGGCGTAGAGGATCCCGCGGCCCGGCCGCCGGCGGGCGCCTGCGGCAAAGAACACGTCCAGATCGGTCCACGTGTGGAACCTCACGATCGGGCGCGGACCGGCCCACGTCCGCAGCTGGCGGCCGGTGGCATCCGACACGGACCGCAGCAGGTCCGCCGACGCCGTCCCGATCTTCGCGGCAAGGTGCATCGCCCACGCGTAGAGCGCTCGGAACCGGACGTGCCGTTGGAGGAACAGGCTGGCTTCAAAGTCCCCGTGGCTTTCCACGATCAGTACGACGCGGCGGCCGAGCAGGCGGGCCAGGGCCTTCACCAGCGCGGCGGGGGCCGCCTCGTAAGGACTCTGCGCCACGACGATCCGCACCCCGCGCACGAACACGCACCACGCGCACAGCAGCGGTCCGGCCACAAACAACAGCAGGTAGCGGATCACGGCCCACCGCGGACCGGGAAGAAGATAGAATGTGGCGCTGTGCTCGGAGAACCGCTGCGGCCGCGACGACTTCGAGAACCCGATCACCCAGAACCTTCCCAATACAGCGAGGGTACCGAATTTCTTGGCCGCGCCGGGGTCCAGCGGCCGAGTGAAACGCGCCCCGCCGATCACGCAGATCCGCCGCGCGCCCGCCGGGTCCGGGTGGTCGGTTCCGGATGGGGCCATCATCGGTGCAGCCGCACGTACGCCAACAGCGTCATGGTCAGCACGAACGCGGTATCGACGGCGGCATTGACGGCCGCCATGCCCACGAAGCCGGCGCGCACGGTGGCAATCCAGCCGAGTCCCAGCGCAGCCAGCGCGAAGGGCGCGTAGCTCAGGGCCCAGCGCTTCGTCTCGCCCGCGGCGTAGTAGACGGACTTCAGCCAGAAGAATACGCTTCCGGCCGCGCTCCCCAGCAGCAGCAGCTGGACGCCGGGCACGGCCCCGGCGAACTTCGCCCCGAAGACGAATGGGACGACCAGCGGGGCCACTGCCGCGGCCAGCAGCGGGATCGCGGCGATGACCACGCCGCCGGTCAGCGTCCACCGGCGCGCTAGCGCCCACAGGGAACGGCGTTCGCCGGCGCCCCAGCGCTCGGCCATGGTAGGAAACGTTACCGTGCGCAGGGAGTCCTCGGGATAGGACCCGATGGTCATGATCGTCTTGGCAAGGTTGAAGAACCCCGCGGCTTCCTTGCCGACGAGATGGCCCAGCACGAGCACCGGGGCCTGGTTCGCCGCCGCGGCAAGGGTCGTGATCAGGTTGTTCCACCCAAAGAATGCTGCCAGTTCCCTCGCCATCGGCTTCAGACCCGCCAGCGAGCTTCCCCACCAGCCTGCGCCGATCTCCCGGCGCAACACGCGCGACGAGACCACCGCCATCGCGATCCCCATCAGCGCGATCACGATGCCGTTGACCAGCACGTAGCCGTGGACCCGGTAACCGGCCAGCAGCACGCCGACGATCATGACCAGCGTGAGGGCGCTGTCGGCGATGTTGAAGGCGGCCAGCCAGGTGAATTCACCGAAGGACGTCAAGATGGAGGTACTCGTCTTCTTCAGTGAGGCGAAAGGGAAGAACATCGCGTACGCAAGGGAGAGCCAACCCAGGTTTGTGATCTTGAAGGCGCGCTCGGCCATGAACGGTCCGAGGATGCCTACAACGATGACCGCCACTACGGCCACCACCATGTCCAGCGCGAACCCGGCTTTGACGATGCCGCCGATCTGCTCGGGCCGTCCTGCCCCTCGAAAATTGGAGATGTAGCGCGTCACGACGGAGATCGACTTGAACTCGACGACCGACCGCACGATAGATGGGAACGCCATGATCAGGGTGGCGGCACCGTATCCCGCCGGACCGAGCAGGCGCGTCGACACCGTGACCGTGCCCAGTCCGAGCAAGACCGTGACGTACTGCGCCAGCGTCAGCATCCCGGCGCTCCGGGAGGTGCGCCGCCGCAGCAGCGCCAGGGCGGAACGCCACAGGTCGGTCCGTCCGATGCCGGAGCGCTTGGCGGGCGGGTCGGCGGCCGGCGGGAGAAGTTTGGTCTTCACGTCAGTCGTCCAGAAAATCCTTCCAGGCCGTCAGGGGATCAGCCAGCAGCACCTTCAGCCGCGCCACATCCGCCGCCAGCAACCCGCGCAGCCATGCCCGCTGTGCGGGAAGCACCTTCGGCGCGCGCGCGACGAGAAACCGGTCATATATGCCCTGGATGAGGGCGTTCCCGCGCAGGACCGCATGCAGCCGCGGCCGCGCCACGATGGCAGCCTTGACCGAGTGTAGCACCGGATGGCGCAGCGTGGCATTCCGGCTCGATGGCGCTGCCTTCAAGGTATGCGGCGACAGGCCCAAAAAATCGAGCACTCTGGAGCTCACCCCGGCCTGGTCCCGCGTGAAGTCCTCGAACAGGACGATGTGAAAGCAGGCCCGGTCGAACCGCGGGAACCAGTGCCGCTCCAGCAGCGCGCCGAAGCGGGACTCATCAAGGTACTCGGGGTGGTCCCTCAGCAAGGTGGCCAAATCGCCCGGCGCGTTCCCGAATCGCCGCACCAGCCCCTGGATGCGCCGATGCAGCAAAAACCGCGAGACCGTGTAATCGATCGGATTCCGCAGCATCAGCACAAAGCGCGGCGCGGTGCCGCCCAGCGCCGCATTGATGCGGGGCGCAACGACGCCGCCGCGGACGAAGTAGACCGGCGACGGATCGATGCGCAGCCCGCCGGGCGGGAACTGCGCCAGGTACCAGTCCATCCCGCGCTCGAACTTGTTGGAGTAATATCCTAGGCCTTTGCGGGGCAGGGCGGCGTCGGGATGGGACGCCAGCAGATCATAGAAGTAGGTGCTGGCCGCGCGCTGCAGGCCGATGTGAAACCGGGTTGGAAGTGTGTCCGAACTCATTCCGATTTCTATCCGTGACTCGTGACCCGTGACTCACTGCCGGTTTCAGTATCCGCACAGCCGGTTCAACCATCCCCCCGCCAGCGCAAACGCGAGCCTCCCCGGACCCTGCCAGTCCCGCCGCCAGCGGTCATCGAAGACGATCCGGTCGTCCCCGCGCTCGCGCATCCGGTTGCCGCCCAATCCCGCATAGTCATACGACCGGAACTGCAGCATCTCCGGCTGGTAGGGGACATCAAGAAACGCACAGACCCGCGCCACGGTCCCGTGAGGATCGGTGGCCAGCGCCTCGTACCGTACGTCCAGCCACGGCGTGCTCCGCAGGTACCGCCGGAGGTAGAACGCCATCAGCGTGGGGCCCGCCCAGCGGCGGAATGCCAGACCCCATCGTCCATACTTCCGCAGGAACGAGTACATCACCCCCCGCCCGTCCCGGATCAGGTGGATCACCGACAGGTCGAACATCCCGCTGCGGGCCAGCAGGTACAACCGCTGCGGGCGTTTGGAGGCATCGGTCAGCATCGGCCGACCACAGACCTCGTGCCAGCAATCGAACAGGGCCGCATTGGGACGGGCCCACCGCCGCACGTCGTCATCCGACCACCGGGTCAGCGCCCGACGCCAGCTGGGATGGCGCAGCGACAGGTCGTCCATGCGCCATTCGCCGCTGCGCTCGAAGCAGCGCACGACCTGCTGCCATTGGGGCTGCGCGAACGGATGGGATGAGACTTCCACCCAATCCAGTGGATGCCGGGGGACCGCCGCCGGGGCCGCGTGTGAGGTCATCGCCCAGAACCGGTGGATGCCGTTGACTTCGCCCAGTGCCATGATCTGCGGGTGCGCGCCGAGGACCATGTCCAGCAGCGTCGACCCGCAGTGTCCGGGCCCGAGCAGGTAGATCAGCCGGTAGGACCGCTTCGCATCTTGTGAATCGTGACTCGTGACTCGTGACTCGACGGAACGACCTTTCATGGCAGATCCGAAGCGTAGCCGTACCGCTGCAGATCGTCGGCCAGCAGGCGGTCCAGCGCGGCCAGCTCGTCCGAGCCCGCGCGCTTCAGCCGTGCCGCGTTGGTGGAGGTCAGCGTCGGGGGCACGCTGTGGTATGGAAAGCGGTCCGCATCCAGCCCCGCAAACGTCAGCGCGCGGCGCAGCTGACCGTGTACGTCGGCGCAGAGGGCTTCGTAGCGGATCGTCTCCACGGGCAGGTCCTGCTCGTATTCCCGGATCTGCCGCAGGGCCCGCCGCCAGTGATCCGACGCGTTTGTCAGCAGGGCGGTGCGCTCGCGGCGCGCTCCCCGCGTCCATTTCTGCAGCACGCTGAGCGCCACGGCCCGGCCGTCGCGCGCGACGTGCAGGTACGCGCTGCGCGGATAGGCCTCCGAAATCAGCGGCGCGCACCGGCTGCGATAACGGCCGGGCGGCTTGACGACGATCGCCCGCCGTCTGGCCGCGGCGCAGGCGGCATCAACGATCGAGCGGATGCGCAACACCGATACCTCAGCCGCGGGCTCGCCGCCGAAGACCCCGTCCCACAGGCCGGCGCCCTCGATCGGCGTGGGAACGCCGCGGCGCCATCCGGACGAGCGCTGCACTTTCTTCCAGTCGTGCGGGAAGCGCCGGCGCAGCGCGCCGTCCAGCGCCGCCGCGGCGGTGCGCAGCCCCGGGGGACCGGTCAGCGCCAGCTGCGAGTACTGTGAGAACCATGTCGCGTCGGGATGCAGGGCGAGCATCCGGTACACGATGGTCGTGCCCGAGTGTCCCGCGCCGATCACCCCGACCGGCCGGATCGCGTCGGAGCTCAGCGGTTCCACGGCAGGGAAAACCCCAGCAGGGATTCCAGCTCCTCGCGCTGCGCATACAGCCCATTCCCCAGCGCACGGCGCACGCGCGGGGGGATCGGCGGTGTTGCGCCTGCGTGCACGCGGGCGCGCAGCGGCGCGGCATCGAGCGGAATCTCCGGGTCGACACCGAGAAAGCGATACACACGCCGCAGGTGGTCCAGCGGATCAGCAAACATCTGCTCGCTCGCGCACACCAGGATCTGATCGGCAGGAAAATGGCGACGCCAGGTTTTCACGGCGAACACGTAGTCCCCGCGCACGCTGACGTCCGGCAGTCGAAAGAATGACAGCAGCTCCTCTTCCTTCGCGTCGGCCAGCTCGCGTCCTGCCCACCTCGCAAACCCTTTAGCGGCGGCGGACCACGCGCGCTCGACGGGATCACGGATCAGGTAGATGATCCGTGCCCGCGGCATCCACGAGGCGATCAGCGCGACCCGCTCATCGGCCAGCGTCGCGTACGCCGGCGTCACCTCCCCCACCACGTGGCGCCGCAGCCGGCCGGGGACGAACCATGCCGCGTATGATACCCGCGCAAACGCGGCCGCCGCCGGCCCGCTGCCCAGCGCACGCCGCCGGTCGAAAAAATGCAGCTCTTTTCGCCGCGGCATCCAGATCTGGGGGTGGCGCCGCAGGTGCACCCACAGCCACGTCGTCCCCGCGCGCTGCGCGCCGATCCCGAGGAAGTCGGGCATCATGCGGCTCAGCAGGCTCACCGCACGGCCTCTGCCAGCACGCCCCGCGTCGTGTCGACCATCGTATCGAAGCGGAACCGCCGGCCCACATCTACGCGGGCGCGCTCGGCCAACTCACGGCGGCGGTCCGTATCGGCGAGCAGAACCCGCAGCGCGTGGCCCAGCGCCGGCGCCGTCGCCGCATCGAGCAACAGCCCGTTGACGCCGTCGGCGACGATCTCCACGATACCCCGGACCGGGGTGGCGATCACCGGCACGCCGAGGCTCATCGCTTCCAGCAGTACGTGAGGAAACCCCTCGTGCGCCGAGCACAGGACGAGCGCGTCGGATCCGGCCAGCATTCCCAGCATCTCCCCGCGGGCGCGCGCGCCGGCGAAGATCACCCGATCGGTCAGGGCCAGCTCCGCGGCCAGCTGCTGCAGGGCGCCTCGCTGGGGGCCGTCGCCGATGAGCAGCAGACTCGCCTCGGGGAGATCGCGCAGCGCGCGGATGGCCAAATCGATCCGCTTCACGGGCACCAGGCGGCCCACCATCGCGATCAGGTACGGTGTGGGCGCATGCGGCCGGGTGACGTGGACGGCCGGCAGCGGGGCGAGGGCATTGGGGATCATCCGCAGTCGCGCCGGGGGAACGCCCACCCGGCGCATCCAGGATGCCAGCCACTCGCTGGGCACGATGACACGCACCGCCCGCCGGATCGCCCAGTGCTGCACCGCCTGCACGACCTCGATGCGCAGACCGTGGCGCCGTACCTGGAACGTTTCCAGATCATCGGTGGTCCAGCCGTAGACGGTGGCGCGATCCCAGGCCAGGTCTCCCACCACCCGGGCCACCAGAGGCCGGCGCAGCCGGAGATTTGCCGCCGCGCTCTGCGGCAGCAGGCCCACCGCGTAGACGACCTCGGCGTCGCGTCCGGCCCGCAGCAGCGCCCGCAACGCGGCCCCCCAGCGCGCGGCGGGCCCGCCGCGGCGGAGCACCCGCACGACCCGGAATGGATAGGCGTCGGGATGCGGCTCGTCGCTCATCGTCACCACCGTGATCGCGTCGCCGCGCCCCGCCAGCGCTGCGGCGAGCGAGGGCACGTAGGTTGCCGGCCCCCCAATGTCGGGAGGAAAGATGCCCGACGCAATGAGCACGTTCATCTACCGCACGTAGTAGGCGAACTCCGGCGAGAGGGCCTCCCGGATCCGATCGTCGAGGAAGCGCACCTGCGCGGGCGTCAGCTCATCGGCGTGGCTGCCGATCTTCCCCCGGCGGACTTTGTAGGAGTCGGGATCGTCCACGTTGCGCGGCTGCAGCCGCCGGTCGTCCAGCAGCCCCCCGGCCTCGATCGCCCGCATACGCTCGAACGAGCCGCGCTCGGCCGCCGCGGCCAGCACATGCTCGGTCACCCCGCGGATGCCGAAGAAGTCCACCGCCGAGCGCAGGGCACCCAGCCGGTCCTCGTGGATCTGTTCGTAGCGGAGCAGCGCGAAGCGCCCGGGGACCGAGCGCTGCGCCGCCCAGCGGTTCATGAACGCGATGATGCGGTCGATGCCCAGGGGACCCCGGATGAACGAGTCCAGATCGGTGACCACGGGACCGTCCCGCTTTCGGCGGCGGACCTGATGGTAGTGCGAGATGACCACGTCGCGAGGATCGCGCACCAGCAGCAGCACCGTCTTGCCCTCGTAGAAGTGGGGATCGCCGGCGGTTGCCTCAGCCTTGCTCAACCCTGCGCCGTCGTGCGTGAAGAACACCCAGGGGATCCCCTTCCCCGGATCGCCGTAGGTGTGCACGTCCAGTGTCAGCGGCCGCGCCGTCAAGCTGGCCAGCACGCTGGCCAGCATCAGCCGCAGCCAGGTCCGCCCGGACTTCGGGTAGGAAATCACGAAACTGCCGTGGTGCCACAGCCAGTGACGGGTGTACAGGCGGCGTGGCTGGCGGGCGATGGAGCGCAGCGCGCGCACCAACAGCGGCCGCCGGCGCTTGGGCGGGGAGGGCGCGGTCATGCCGGTCAGCGGGCGCCCGCGCCGAGGCGCTGCCGGAAGAATTCGATCGTCGTCGCCAGCCCGTCCGTCAGCGCCACACCGGGCGTCCATCCCAGCAGCCGGGTCGCGCGGGTGATGTCGGGACGCCGGACGCGCGGGTCGTCGGGTGGAAGCGGCTCGAAGACGATCGGGCTGCCGCTGCGGGTCAGGCTGGTGATCAGCTCAGCGAGCGCGCGCATCGACATTTCCTCGGGGTTGCCCAAATTGACCGGCGCGGCGAGATCGGTCCCGCCCGGTGCGGCGGGCCGCGTGAGCAGCCGGAACAATCCCTCGATCATGTCGGACACGAAGCAGAATGAGCGGGTCTGCGATCCGTCCCCGTACACCGTGAGGGGCTGGCCGCGCAGCGCCTGCTCGATGAACGTGGGGATGGCGCGGCCGTCGTCTGCGCGCATTCTGGGCCCGTAGGTGTTGAAGATGCGGGCAATGCGCACGTCGAGCCGGTGCGTGTTGCGGTAGGCCGTCGCCAACGCCTCCCCGAACCGCTTCGCCTCGTCGTACACGCTGCGCACGCCCACCGGATTGACATGCCCCCAGTAGGACTCGGGCTGGGGACTGACCTGCGGATCGCCGTAGACTTCCGACGACGACGCCAGCAGGTACGCGGCCCCCTTCGCCTTCGCCAGGCCAAGGGTATGATGCGTACCCAGCGCTCCGACCTTCAAGGTATGGATGGGATAACGGAGATAGTCCTTGGGGCTGGCGGGGCTGCCGAAGTGGAGCACGTGCCGCAGCGGGCCCGCAATGTCGATCGGCACCGTCACGTCGCCTTCCACGAACTGGAAGCGCGGGTGGTCGAGCAGATGGCGGATGTTCTCACGGGTCCCGGTCAGCAGGTTGTCCAGACAGAGGACTTCGAAGTCCTCGGCGATCAGCCGGTCGCAGAGGTGCGACCCTAGAAACCCGGCGCCGCCGCTGATGAAGGCCCGGCCGCGCGAGCTCATGGCCGCCCGAACGACATGTAGTCAAATCCGTGCGAGCGCGCCGTTGCGGGGTCCAGCATGTTGCGCCCGTCGATAATGATCGGCAGGGCCACGGCGGCGCGCAGGCGATCGAGGTCCAGCGCGCGGAACTGATCCCACTCGGTCAGCAGGACGACCGCGTGGGCCCCTTCCGCGGCCTCGTAGGGCGAGCCGCAGTAGGTCGCCTCCGCCGACGGCGGCACCACGGCCGCGAACGCGTCCATCGCATGAGGGTCGTAGAGGCGCACGTGGGCGCCCTCCGCCAGCAGCCGGGGGACGATCCTGGTGCTGGCCGCGTCCCGCACGTCGTCGGTCCCGGGTTTGAAGGAGAGGCCGAGAATGGCCAGGGTTTTGTCCTTGACGATCCACAGCGCGGTCCGCACCTTCTCCAGCAGGCGGTCGATGCGGCGCTCGTTGATGGCGGCGACGTCTTTGAGCAGCGAAAAGTCAACGCGGTGGTCGTCGGCGATGCGGATGAACGCCCGCAGGTCCTTGGGCAGGCACGACCCGCCGAACCCCACGCCCGCGCCGAGGAACTGCGATCCGATCCGCGGGTCCAAGCCGATCCCCCGGGCCACCTGCGACACGTCGGCGCCGGTGACCTCGCAGAGGTCGGCCACCATGTTCATGAAGGAAATCTTGGTCGCCAGAAACGAGTTGGCGCTGTGCTTGATCAGCTCGGCCGTCTCCAAATTCGTCGTGATCAGGCGGCCGGTGGAGTTTCCGGCGGTGCCCCGCCGGTCGCACACGGCGCATTCCCCCGGCGCGGGCAGCCGGTCCAGCAGCGGACGGTAGAGCTCGGTCAGGAGGGTCCGCGCGCGGTCGGATTCCACCCCCAGCACGATGCGGTCGGGATGCAGCACGTCGTGCACGGCGTTCCCTTCCTGCAGGAACTCCGGATTGACGGCCACCTCCACCTCGTGGCTGCCGCGGTGGTATCGGGAGAGCACCCACTTCATCCGCTCGGCCGTGCGCACCGGTGTCGTGCTCTTGTCCACCACCAGAGCGTAGCCGTCCACGTTGGCGGCGATGGTGCGCGCCACGTGCTCGATCGCCGACAGGTCGGCGGCACCGTCGGGCAGCTGCGGCGTGCTCACGCACACGAACAGGACCTGGGCACGGGCCACAGCCTCGGGCAGCGAGTCGGTGACGTGAAAGCGGCCGCTGCGGTGATGCCGGTCCAGCAGGCCCTGCAGATCGGGCTCGAAGAACGGCGCGCGGCCGTCGGCCACCATCGCCACCCGCTCCGGCATGCTGTCCATGCCCACGACCTGCCAGCCGATCTCCGCGAACCCCAGCGCCGTGGGCAGCCCCACGTGCCCCAGGCCGACGATGGCAATTTCAGTCGATCCTGCTCCACTCACCATGCGGTCCTATCCCGACTGCGGCACGACCTGCTCGCGCGGCTCCGGTGCACGCAGTCCCTTCTCCCGCAACTGGCGGGCGTATTCGGCTTTCACGCGACCAAACACCACCTGCTCGTCAAACTCTTCTACAGCGATGCGTCGTCCCTCTTCGCCCATCCGCCGGGCCGTCTCCGGCTCGGCCAGCAGCGACCCGATGGCCGCCGCCAGGGCAGGGACATCGGCGAGCGGGACGATCAGACCGTTCCGCCCGTGGTGCACCGCCTCACGACACCCTCTCACGTTGGTCACCACGCAGGGCACTTCCATCGCCGAGGCTTCCATCACCGCGCGAGGCAGGCCCTCCCGGTACGACGGCAGGGCCAGCACGTCCATCAGCGCGAGGAGTTCGGGGAGATCGTCGCGCTTCCCCACGAAGTGACAGATGTCGGCGACGCCGTAGGCCTCCGCCGCCGCGGGCGCGACGGCATCCTGCTTCGGCGTGTCCACGGGGCCCACCAGCAGGAAGCGTGTCTGCGGGGCGTGCATGCGGATCACCCGCGCGGCGGCGAGGAGATCGAGCACGCCTTTCTCCCTGACCAACCGGCCCACAAAGCCCACGATCGGCCCCTGCGCCGGGAGGCCGAGCCGGCGGCGCTTGGCCGTCAGATCGAGCGTCGCGACCGCCGGGCGGCTGAAGCGCTGCAGGTCGATCCCGTTGCCGAGGTAGCGGATCTGCTCCGCCCGGCAGATGTGCTGCTGCGCGGCCGTGTGCATGTCTTCCCGGCTCTGAAAGAACACGAGGTCCGAGAAGCGCCCCGCGATGCGTTCCAGCAGCATGTAGAACCGCCGGGCCGGCCCGCGCTGGTGTTCATGGAAGTAGAAGCCGTGCACCGTGTTGCAGACGATCGGCACGCCTGCCAGCCGGGCCGCCACCTGACCCAGCAACCCTGGTTTCGGGTTGTGCGTGTGCACGATGGCGCACCGTTCTGTGCGCAGCGCGCGCCAGAGCGCGATCAGCGAAGTCAGGTCGGCGAGCGGACTGAACGGACGCCGCGACATCGAGACGGGAACGTGCGCGATGCCGGCCTGGACGAAGGGTACCACGTCCGGGCCGGGGGATGAGATGGCCACGACCTCATACCCCGCCCGCTGCAGCGCCTGCAGCTGGTCGAGCAGCAAGAAGCGCAGCGACAGGTCGACGGTACAGATGTGCGCCACCTTGGGCCTGCCGTCATCGCTCATGCCGTGTTCCGCCGCATCATTGGCCGCCCCCAGCGTAGCCAACCGCCGACAGACGGTCAAGAACCGACAACGGGACTCCCCTGCGGCTCCGTGGAACTGAGCTGCATATGCTTGGCCAGGCGCACCGCTCGCGCGTGATGCAGGAATACTGGCAGCCCAGGAATGCACTGGCGCGGTACAAACATCTGCTCCGCTCCATCATCAGGCCCGGCGTGACCGTCCTGCACGCGGGATGCGGCTGGGACAAGAACGACGTCACACGCCCCTACGCCGCCAGCAACGTGATCATCGGCGTGGATATCGACCCGCGCGTGGCGCACCGCTTTCACAGCGCGTTCTGCCTGGCGTCGCTGACGGCCCTGCCGTTTCAAACCGCATCGTTTGACCTGGTGTGTTCCGAATACGTCTTCGAGCATCTCGAGGATCCGGGCGCCGCCCTGTCCGAGATCTCCCGCGTGCTGGTCCCCGGCGGCGCCGCGCTGATCCTGACCCCGAACCTCTACTCGTACAAGACCATCGTTGCCAACGTGACGCCCTATCGGTTTCACCTGGCGCTGGGACGAGTCCGCTACGGCCCCGGGCACGAGCCCGACATGTACCCGACGCGCTACCGCTGCAACTCCGCGTCGCGTTTTCACAGCCTGGCCACATCGGCGGGGCTGGCCGTTCGCACGGTGGAGTTCGTCAGCAACGGTCCCACCTGGTTTGAGAAGTTTCCGGTCCTCTTCGAGCTGGGACACGCCTTCCACGTGCTCACCGATCAATCGGAGATGATGGGTCCGCTGCGGTGCAATCTGGTCGTATGGGTGGAGAAGCCCATCCGCTCCGCGCGGCGGGACGAGCCGTTAGCGGCCGGAAAACGAGAGTGACTGGATGACCGTCTTCAGCAGGATGACGAGATCGAGCCAGATCGATTGGTGCTTGATGTAGTAGAGGTCGTACTGCAGTTTGATCAGCGTGTCTTCCGTCGACGAGGCGTAGCTCTGGTGGACGAACCCCCACCCGGCCATGCCCGGTTTCACCGCGTGGCGCACGCGGTAGAAGGGAATCTTCTCCGCCAGCCGTTCGATGAACTCCGGCCGTTCCGGCCGCGGGCCGACCGCGCTCATCTCCCCACGCAGGACGTTGATCGCCTGGGGCAGCTCGTCTAGATGCACGCGCCGCAGGAAGCGGCCGACGCGCGTCATGCGCCGGTCGTTGAGCTGCGCCCAGACCGGCCCGTCCTGCTCCGCTTCGGCCACCATCGTCCTGAACTTGATCACCCGGAAGACCGTGCCGGCCTTGCCGACCCGGTCCTGCAGGTAGAACACCGGCCCGGGGGAGTCCAACCGGATGGCGAGCGCGACAAACGGCAGCACCACGGCGAGCACGAACAGGCCCAGCACCGCGAGCAGAAGATCGAGCAGCCGCTTGGCCATCGGGTAGAGGTTCCCGGTGCCGGAGTGGTGGATCGGCATCGAGATGTACCAGCTGTCGCCCACGTGCTCGATCGGGACCCGGCCCGTCAGCTGCTCGTACATCACCGCCATGGGGACGATCTCGACCCCTTGCTCGAGACAGTCCATCAGCACCTGGGTGAATTCCGCGTTGAGGCGGTGCGTGATCGCCAGCACCACGGTATTCACGTGGTACTGCTTCACCAGTGTCGGGATCACGGCGCGGTCGCCCAGCACGCGCGGCGCCGGCAGGCCGTCGCGCTTGCCCCGTGTGCCGGCGGCCGCGACGCGGACGGCTTTGCCCAGCTTGTCGGGATCGTCGTCGACGAACCCGACCGTGTCGTAGCCGCGCCCGCCTTCGTCGTGCGCGACCTGCGCGATGGTGCGCCCCGCCCAGCCTGCGCCGACGATCAGCATGCGCCGCTGAAAATGGCCGCTCGACAGCAGCGTCGTGTACAGGACCCGTCCCAGCACCAGCAGCGCCAGCACGACGGCGACGAAGGCCAGCAGGACCAGCCGGGACCGGGGCAGCGGCGGGGAGAGCTGCGGAATCAGCAGGTAGGCCAGCAGGGTCAGCGCGCCGGCCTGGAGGACGGATGGGACCGCGGCCGTGAGCACGCTCGCACGCCGCAGGTCGTAGGCATCGAGGGCAAACGCAAACAGGAACCACAGCGCGTTGAGGGCCACCAGCCAGCCGGGGTTGCGTCCGATCAGCGTCCAGCTGATCGGGAAGATGTCATGCAGCAGCAGCGTGAGCATCAACCCGCCGTTGAGGGCCGCCAGATCCAGCAGCACCAGCACCAGACGGCGTTCCGACGCGGGTAGGGAGAGTCCCACCCTGCCGGGGCGGAGGTCGCCGGCGCGGACGCGCGGGTCGGCGGCGGCATCGTGGAGCTTCGACGTTGTCGGTGTGTCGCTCACGAGAGACCTCGAGGTACCCTAATACGCGAACGTGATCTGCCTTAGTTTCTCGACCGCGGCCGGCCGGTCCCGGGCGGCCACGAGCTGCTTGAGCGCGTCGAAGTCACGGAGAAATGCATCCCGGTCGAACCCGACCGTGCGGATCCGGAAGATGCGCTCATGCTCGGTGGGCGCGAGCTCCTCCCGCCCCGCCACCAGGATTTCCCCCAACCGCTCCCCGGGCCGCAGCCCGGAGAATGCGATGTTCACGTCTACCCCCGGTTCCAGTCCGGAGCGGCGGAGGAAGCGGTCGGCAAGATCAACGATGCGCACGGGCTCGCCCATGTGCAGGAAGAAGATATCGCCGTGCCCGCCCATCTCGCCGGCGGTGAGCACGAGGTGGACCGCCTCGCTGGGCAGCATGAAGTACCGGGAGGCCTCCGGATCCGTGACCGTGATCTGGCCCCGCGTCGCCGCCTGCCACTTGAACAGCGGCAGTACGCTGCCGTCGCTGCCCAGCACGTTGCCGAACCGCACCGCCACGATCTCCATCGTGTCCGACACCATGGACAGCACGACCAGCTCGGCGGCGCGCTTGGTCATGCCCATCACGCTGACCGGCTCGACAGCCTTGTCCGTGGAGATGAGGATGAACTTCCGCGCGCCACCCCGCGCCGCCTCCCGCGCGGTGATCTCCGTTCCGATCACGTTGTTGTCGATGGCCTCCAGCGGGTTGTCTTCCATCAACGGCACGTGCTTGTACGCCGCGGCATGATAGACGATGTCGGGGCGGTGCTCGCGGATCAACTCCCGCATGCGCGGCGCGCTGAGCACGTCCCCCACGGCCGGGATCAGCAGCAGGTTCGGGTAGCGTTCCCGCAGCTCCAGGGCCAGCAGGTACAGCCGGCTGTCCGCCCGGTCGACGAGGACGAGGCGCTCGGGGTCCATCCCCGCGGTGTGCCGGGCGAGCTCCGCACCGATCGAGCCGGCCGCGCCGGTGATGATGATGCGCCGGCCGCGCAGGTGGTCATGGATCGCGGTCAGGTCGACGACCGCCACGTCGCGATCGAGCAGGTCCTCGGGGCGGATCTCCTGCAGCTGGGCGGCCTTGAGCTTGCCGCGCATGAGGTCGGACAGGTCGGGCACCCGCCGGAACGGCAGGCCGGTGCTCCGGCAGATCCGCGCCACGGCCTGGAGTTCCGCCCGGGTGGCCGAGGGGACGGCGATGATGATCTCGTCCACGTGCAGGCGCGCACAGACGGCCGGCAGCCGCTCCACGGCGCCGATGACCTCGATGCCGCGGATCCTGGACCCCCATTTGGTCGGGTTGTCGTCGACCAGCGCGACGGCGCGATACTCCAAGGCCGGATTGCGTTCGAATTCCCGCAGCAGCATTTCCGCGGCATCACCGGCGCCGACGACCGCGACCCGGCTGCGGGTCCCCCTCCCCCCGCGCGCGATGAGGTCGCGGAAGGCGATCGCCGCCAACCGGCTGCCGGCGATAAGCCCCGTCACGAAGCCCCAGTCCAGGATGTAGACCGTGCGGGGGTATTCCTTTCCAAACACGATCACGGCGGCGGCAATGAAGACGAGCGAGGACATCGTCGTGGCTTTCACGATGGTCAGCAGATCGCTGATGCTCGCGTAGCGCCAGAGACCGCGGTGCAGGCGGAAGAAGTAGAATCCCGTCAGCCGGATCAGCTCGACCAGCGGCAGCGACGCCAGGAAGATTCGCCACGGCCGGGGCGGGATCTCGAAATCGAACCGCACGAGAAACGCGGCCAGGTACGATGCGGCAACGATCAGCGGGTAGATCGTGCCCAGCAGGACCCAGCGCCATCGCTGCTGGCGCATCGCCGGCGGAGGTGCATCGTGTCCTCGCATGCTCGCATTCACCTGGGCTGCGCGCGCGGGTCGGCTGCGCCGCGCCGGACTATTCCGTACTCAACCGCGCCAGCGCGCCCCCATCGACAACAAGGGCCTGCCCGGTGATGAACGACGACCGGCGGGAGTCGCTGAGGAACAACACGGCCTCGGCAACCTCCGACGGAGCGCCCACCCGCCCCAGTGCAGTCCTCTGTGCTACTTCGCCCAGCAGGTCGCCGACTTCCTGTCCACTCCGGCCGCCCCGCCGCAGCCCCGCACGCAGCATCGCCGTGTCGACCGCTCCAGGAAGCACGGCGTTGACACGGATCCCGTCAGGGGCGAATTCCAGGGCCATGGCCCGTGTCAGCGCGGCCACGGCGCCCTTGCTCGCCGCATAGGTGGCTACGCCGGCCGAGGTCGCCAGCGCGTGCACGGACGACACGTTGACGATGCTGCCGCGCGCCGCGCGGAGCAGCGGAAAGGTGGCCTGCGCGAGCAGGAACGTCGCCCGCGCGTTGGTCGCCAGGCTGAGATCCCATTCGTCCACGGTCGTTTCCAGGAGTGGCTTGCCGATCAGCACCGCGGCGTTGTTGACCAGCGCATCGAGGCGGCCGCTGCGCTCGGCTTCGCGCGCCACGATGGAGATGCCCTCGAGTGCGGCGAGGTCCGCCGCGACGTAGCGTGCGGCGCCGTCGATCCCTGGATTCGGTGCAAGGTCGGTGGCCAGCACGGTCCAGCCCGCGCCGGCAAACACGGCGCTGATCGCCCGGCCGATGCCCCCTGCCGCGCCGGTGACCAGCGCGATCGGGGTCACGCCCGCGTCCATCGCTTCAACTCGTCCAGCAGGTTCGCCACCGCCTGGGCATGGATTCGCTCAAACGCCGCCGGGCTGGCATTGGCGGCGTGCGGCCCCAGGAGGACCTGATCCATGCCCCGCAGCGGGCTGTCGGCCGGCAGGGGCTCGACCTCGAACACATCCAGGGCGGCCCCCCCGATCTGCGTGCGCCGCAGGGCCTCGATCAGCGCGGGTTCATCCACCAGCTTCCCCCGCGCGGTGTTGATCAACACGGCGTGGGAACGCATCAGACCGAGCGCCCGCGCCCCGATCAGGTGATACGTCTCGGGCGTGAGGGTGCAGTTGAGACTGACGAAGTCAGATGCCGCCAGCAGCTCATCGAGGGTCGAGATCGTCAGGCCGGTCTGCGCGGCGAATCCCGGATCGACGGCCACGACATCATGGCCGATGACGCGCATGCCGAACGCGGCCGCCCGCGTCACCACCGCCCGCCCGATGCTGCCGACGCCGATCACGCCCAGGGTGGACTCCCGCAGCGACCGCGCGGGCAGCCGTTCCCACCGCCCCTGCTTCATCGCGCGGTCCAGCGCGGCGACCTGCCGCGCAAAGCACAGCACGTAAGCCAGCACCGTGTCGGCAACCGGATCGGCGAGCGCGCTGGGGGTGTTCCGCACCACGATCCCCCCGCGTGCGGCGGCGTCGAGGTCGATGGAGTCGACGCCGATCCCCCACTTGGAGATGACCTTCAGCTTCGGCGCCGCGGCGATGACCGTCGCGGTGTACGCGTCATCGCCGCAAATCGCGCCGTCGATGTCGCCGACCCACGGAAGTAAGTCGGCTTCAGACAGCCGCTGAGGGGCGGTCAGCACCACACACTCGATCCCTTCTGCGGCAAAGGTCGGCCGGAACCGCTCCAGCACCGGGACCAGATGTGGAGCCGAGATCAGTACCTTCCACGTCACGGGAGTTTGCGTACCGCTGCGGCGTTGGTCTCCTTCGCGCCGATGCGATCGTAGTCAATCGCGCGTCCGTCCCGCGGCGGGCTGGCCTCCTCTGCGATGCGCCGGACGCCGAGAGGATAGTAGAAGGTTTGCTTCAGGGCGCGCGGGATCGGCCCGCGGTGCGCAAACCCGCGGTAGGTGCCCCAGAACTGCATCAGCCGGAAGGTCGGGATCGCGGTCAGGTTGGCCGCCAGCGCGCGCTCCCGCGCGGCGTGGGCGTAGTCGCTGGCCACGTTGCGCGCCACCAGCCGCAGGACGTCCCAGAACCGGAAGTGCTCATGGGGAAAGATACGCTTCAGGGCCATCGCCTCACGGCGGTAGCGCAGGAACACCTGCCGCCAGGTCTCCCGATGCACGTGCACGACCTCCGCATTGGCCGCGTAGGCCAGGCGGTACCCCTGGGCCAGGATGCGGTGGGCCCAGTCGAGGTCCTCCAGACCCGTCAGGTCCTCGTCGTAAGGCCAGCGGCTCCACAGCGCGCGGCGGATCGCGGCGTTGGCGTTGTTGCAGAACGGATGGGTCTGGGACGGATTGGACTGCGCCGGGAACCAGGCGCTGAAGATTTGGCGTTCCGAATACTGGGTGCCGGCATCGCCGCGCTGCCGTCCGTACACCAGCGCGATCTGCGGATCGGCAAACGGCGCCAGCAGCTGCTCGAGCCAGTCGTCATACACTGGATACGTGTGTGCGCTGGCGATCACGACGTACTCGCCGCCGGCCGCCTGGCAGCCGGCGTTCAGCGAGCGGCCGAAGGAAAATTCATCGGGCCGGATCGTCAGCACCCGCACCGGGTAGCGCGATGCGATGTCGAGCGTCGCGTCGGTCGACCCCGAATCGACGACGAGCACTTCGCGATCACCCATCGTCTGGTGCATGATGCCGTCGAGCAGCCGGCCGATGTGGGCCTCCTCGTTGAAACAGCGGATGACGATCGAGGCTCTGGGCATCAGCGCTGTTCGCCGTCCAGCAGGCGGCGGATCTCGGCGAGGCCTCGCCGCGAGGCCTCCAGGAGCATCGTGATGTCGAGACTGTAGGCGATCATGCGATAGCCTTGATCCGCGCGCCGGCGCACGTCGGCCGGGTTGGGCTGGATGACGTGGATCCCGGGCGCCACCTCGTGGTGCCGGCAGGCCTCCAGCACCCGGCGCTCGGCGTCCCGCATCAGGTGGTGATCGAACTGACCGGTGATCCCCAACGACGCGCTGAGGTCGTACGGGCCGATGAACGCGGCGTCAATGCCGGGTACCCCGAGGATCTCGTCGATCGCGGCGACGCCGTCGGCGTGCTCGATCTGGACGCAGACCAGCGACGCGTCGTTGGCCGAGGCCACGGACTCATCGAGCTGCATGCCGTAGACGTTGGCCCGCGCGTAGCCGACGCCGCGGCTGCCCTGCGGTGGATACTTCACCGCGGAGACGACTTCCGCCGCGTGCTCGGGAGTATTGATCAGCGGGGCGATCACGCCGCCGGCCCCGGCGTCCATGTACCGCTTGATGGTGGCGTAATCGTGCCCCGGCAGGCGCACCAGCGGGGCGCAAACCGGATTGCCGGACCGGATGGCCTGGAACAGGACCTGCGCCTGCGGCAGGTCGATGGCCGAATGCTCGGCATCCACGGTCAGAAAATCGAATCCGGCGGCGGCCATCAATTCCGCGGCGATCGGACTTGCGCTGTTCACCCAGCTGCCGACGACACGGCCGCCGGCGCGCAATCTGTCTCGGATCATCTGCACCCCCACCCCCGAAAGCCGCCGGTCAGGACGGAGGCGTGATGGAGGCCAGAATAGCACGGATTTCCGGCTCGTGCTGGATCCACCATTCGGCGACCGCCGCGTCGAACAGCGTATGGATGTCGCGGCCGGTCACCCACGGCCGCACGATCGGCGCGCAGCGGCGGCCCATCCACCACCAGGGGTTCGGCCCGTCGCGGCGCTGCACGCATCCCTTGCGGAACGTCCAGACGCCTTGATCGTAGTAGTAGGCCTTGGGGTAGGATTGGCGTTCCGTCGACACCTCGCGGGTCTGCTCCCCAAACGCGGACACCAGACCGCCGTCGATCTGCAGCGCGCGGAAGGGATGGTCGTCGGCGGCTTCCCATACCGAGATCACGGAATCCAGGTCCGGCTGTGCCTCGAGCATCGTCAACGACCGGTCGATCAGCGCGGCATCCACCATCACAGTGTTGCCCAGTAGCAGCACGACGTTCGCCAGGTCGCTGCGGCCGGCGTCCACGGATTCCACGGCATGCTTGATCACGTCGCCATGGTTGACGTGGTCCCCGGTCAGTTCGTCCGGCCGCCAGATCACCTCACAGCCCATCGACCGGCCGACGTCGGCGATTTCTTCACCGTCGGTGGAAATGTAGACCGCATCGACGCGTGCGGCCTCGCGGGCGGCCTGGATCGGGTAGGCGATCAGCGGTCTGCCGGCAACGGGATAGACATTCTTTTGGACGATCGATTTGCTGCCGGCACGGGCGGTGATAATGGCGGCATTCATCGCCCGCCCGACCTCCGCTCGGCGGCCGGGGCGGCCAGCGACGGCAGCCGTTCCGGCCGCACACCGGCATCGGCCTGATCCTTCGACCAGTACGTCAGATCCCGGCCCAGCAACGCGCTCAGGCGGACCACGTCTGGCGCGAACTCATCCTGCAGCTGAGCGCGCAGGTCCGCCCGCATCGGCCGGCGCGGTTCATAGTTGGTATTGAGAGCGAACAGCCACCCCCCGAGACGGCGGCGCAGCGGCCTGGGCACGCTACGCCGCGCGAGGGTCTGCATCATCGGTGAGAATTTCAGCCACGCCCGCAGGCGCCGGCTGCGCACGTGCTTGTTCGGATTGGCCAGGCCGACCGCGGGGGGGACGCCGGGGGTGATGTCGAGGAACCGGCAGAGTCCGGCGAACGCCCCCGGCGTGTCGCGCACGAAGTCTTCGAAGATGATCACGTGCACCTGATCGGACGGGAACACGTCCAGGTACCGCTCCACCTGCACGGCATATTTTCCGATCTCACGGTAGAACAGGCAGGGAATCGGATACGGATTCGGCGGCAGCTGGCGGCCCGCTCGGCGCGCAGGCTCCGCCGCAAGCGCCGCTTCGAAGTCCTCGAGTTCCTCGTGTCCGCTGTACAGCCGCTGGCTGTGCAGGGAGTAGATCATATCCACCGGGTTGCGCAGCATGATCACGATCTTCGCGTCAGGCGCAAACGTCTGGATGCGCCGGGCGGCCTCGCGGGAGTACAGGTAGTACACGGACGCCTCACCCACGGCCGCCTGCCCCGCCCCCGGCGTGAAGAGCGCCAGATAGGCGCCCTCGTCATGGGTGTAGCGGGGCGAGAACAGGTCGGGACAGAAGTAGTGCGGTTCCTTGCGCTCGGGCATGAAGACCTGCGGATGCCGCCGGAGAGAGCGGTGCATGCTCGTCGTGCCGGACTTCGGCGCGCCGACGATGAAGAAGGTGGGCCGCACCACGCCGGTCACCGCCGTCCCCAGGAGAACCGCATGCCGAGTGCTGTTTCTAGCGCGGCGGTGTGCGGGGCGAAGTAGTCCTCCAGGCGCCGCCGCAGACCCGTGTCCAGCCCGGCATAGTGGCCGGCGTTGCGCCGAACGAATCCATCCACCGGGTGCCAGGGCGGCAGTCCGAGAAACTGCTCGACCCGTTCCAGCACCGCCCCCGGCGTGCTGAAGAACTCCTCGCTCTCGATCACCAGCAACCGGCCCCGCGGGACCTGTCGCCACCAGTTCTCCAGCTGCTGGAGGTACAGGCCCCGGGCGAGGTAGGACTGATGCCGGTGAGTGTCGCTGACATAGTCATCGTCCTTCAGCAGGTGCTGTTCCTCGCCGGCCAATCGCGCCGGCTCCGCCGCAAGCGCCTCCTCGAACGTGAGGTGTTCCCGTCCCTTGCCGACTTCCCACTGGTAATGCGAGTAGGCACGGTCCACCGGATCGCGCAGCAGCGCCACCAACCGCACATCGGGGAGCACCGTCTGCACCCGGGCCGGCACGGCCGGGTGGAACAGGTAGTACGGACTCGCTTCCCCGGTCAGCGCTGTTCCCGTCGCCCGCCGTACGGACTGCATCTGCGCCGCCGTCGGAAAGTGCCCGCGATACCATCGCAGCCCACGGCGGTGGCGCACATCGAAGAAATGGATCTCCTTGCGCCGGGCGGGAAGCACGGAGGGATGGCGGCACAGCGTGTAATACAGGGTGGCGGTCCCCGCGCGCTGCGCGCCGAGGATCAGGAATTCCGGCAGCACCCGCCGGCTTGCCGAAGCCTGTCCGACCATGGCCTGAAAACGAGAGGCTCCCGCCTCATACGCCCGCAGGACCAGCCGCGTCATCGGATCCCTCACGGTGCTCATCGCTGCGTCGAGCCGCCCAGCAGCACGCGGTCCCGGCGATCGAGATACCCGCCGACGGGGGTCACGCCGCCGACGGCAGCGGCGGCCTGGAGGCGCCCGGCCAACCGCCGGCGTCCCACCGACTGCAGCGCAAGGAAAAGACGCATCCCGAGCCTGCCGATCCAGGTCCCACGTTCCCACGGTTCGTCTGCTCCGACGGTGATGTCATACGAGTGGAGGTACAACGGCACCGGAAACCCCGCCCGGTTGAGCCTGCGGATGCCCCAGGCGGTTGTCCAACCCGGAAGCAGTCCCAGTATCGCCCCGCCTCCCAGCGGCAGCGCCACACGGCCGATCCCCACGCGGAACCCGGGGATCTCGCGGATCCCCACGGCCGCCGCGGCGGCGATCAGCCGGCGCCCCGCCGCCAGGCCGAACGGCCAGGTGACGCGGATGCTGGAGTCAAAGGTCAGGCCGCAGGAGGCCATGATCGGAAATGCCCAGCGTTCCTGCGCGGACAGCGAGAACCCGGGCGCCCGGAATCCATGCACCGGATAACCTAGCGCATCCTGCAGCACCGCCAGCGACGCCCGCAGGTCTTCCCCAAACGCCTGCGGGGTGAGAAACCGCATTCGCAGATGGGCGTAGCCGTGCGAGGCCACCTCGTGGCCGCGTTCGGCGATCTCGCGCACAAGCTCCGGTACCGCAGCGGCCACCCGCCCCAGCACGAAACAGGTCGCGCGCACGCCCATCGTATCGAACAGCTCGAGCACGCGGCGCGTATCGTCCACCACGCGCGGACTCACCGTGCTCCGCCCGCGCGCCGGGCGCCAGCGGTCGGCCGACGCATAGTCCTCGACGTCCAGCGAGATGATGTTTTGCACGGACCCTCCGCTACCTCGAGCCGATCACCTTCGCGGGGATGCCGCCCGCGATGGCGTAGGGCGTCTCGATGCTCCTGGTCACCACGGCCCCGGCGGCCACCACCACGCCGTCGGCGATGGTGACGCCCCCCGTGATGATCACGCCGGCCCCCAGCCAGACGTCGTCGCCGATGACGATGTCCTGACCCTGTTCCGTTCGGGGCTGGTGCATCATCGGCGGTCCATCCCGGCGCATGCCGTGATTGCCGGCGAACATCATCACCCCCGGGCCCATCAGCAGGTAGTCTCCAATCCTGATCGACGCGGTCTCACCGGCCCACAGACAGCAGTGATAGTTGACGTGCGATTCCTTGCCGACGTACACGTTCTGCGCGTTCCGGATCGACGCCGTCGGGTGGATGCGCGCCGCCCCGCTGAGGTGGATGCGGCGCCGCCAGACGACATGCTCGTAGAGGTAGTGACCGACGCCGTCCACCATGGCCCGCACAAACGCCAGCGAAAAGAGCGCGCGCAGCGCGTCCCGCGCCGGCGAGGTGCCGCGCGGGGGCGCGCTACGGTCCGGTTGCAGCGGCCGGTCGGTGTGCACGCCCATCGACGGTCTCCGCCGCCGCCTCGTAGGCGGCGAACTGGCGCTCGAATACCATCTGTTCGTCGAACAACGCAAACGCCCGCTGCCGGCCGGCCGCGCCCATCGCCGCCGCCTGATCCCGATGCCGCAGAAGCTGGATCAGCGCGTCGGCGAACCGCGCCGGATTTCCCACCGGGACCAGCCATCCGGTCTCGCCGCTGACGACCTCTTCCCGGCTGCCGCGGATGTCCGTCGCCACGACCGGAAGGCCGGCCGCCATCGCCTCGATGATGCTGCGCGGCATCCCTTCCCGCCACGACGGAAGCGCAAAGACATCCAGCCCACTGAGCAGCCGCGGGACGTCGTCACGGTAGCCGGCAAAGACCACGGCATCACCGAGGCCACCGCGGGCGATGGCCTGCCGCAGTTCCGCGGTCACCGCCCGGTCACGATCGCTGGCCAGGGTATCGCCGATCACCACCAATTTGGCACCGGGGACGGCTCGGCGGACCAGCGTGAGCGCCTCCACCAGGTCGACGACGCCCTTCTCCCGGACCACCCGGCCCACGAAGCCCACGACCCGGTCGTCCGGCAGCAGCCCGAGCGCTCGGCGTGCGGCGATCGGGTCGCCGGCCGTCCTGAAGGGCGCCAGGTCGATGCCGTTGCCGATCCACCGCACGTTGCTCGCAGGGGCGAGTCCTTCCACGACGGCCGTCTCCGCATCTTCGAGACTCTGCGTAAAGACCAGATCGGTCATCCCTCCCAGCCATCGCTCCAGCCGGAGGATGGCCGCCCGCTGCCACCGAGGTCGGCTTTCGTGAAACTGGAACCCGTGTGACGTGTACACGACCAGGGGCACGCCCGCGATCCGCGCCGCGATCCGGCCCAGGACCTGGGCGACCGGGTTGTGCACGTGCACGATCGAGTACCGGCGGGCCCGCATCAATCGGACGAGCTGGACCAGCGCGACCGGGTGGCGCCAGGAGACGACCCGGCGGGTGAAGGCGACGGAATGGACGATGAACCCGTCCGCGCGCATCGCCGCCGCATACGGTCCGTCGGCGCAGGCCACCTCGGCCTGATAGCCTCTGCGCAGCTGGGCGGCGATGAAGCCCTTCAGGAACTTGTCCACCGTGACATCGACCGTGGCCGCCGTCAAGATGCGAAACCGGGCAGGATGCGGCACCGGCATCACGCTCCGGCCTGCGTGGCTGCGAGTTGCCTCGACGGCGCGGCCGCGCGCGCGCTGATCTGGGCCCGGACCTGGACGGCGAGAATCTGCGATTGGGCCATGATCACGGCGAGCAGAAGCCACAGTGTATCGTGATGCAGCGCCTCGTGCGTGATGGAGTAGGTAAAGTATGCTGCCACCACGCCGGCCAGCCCGGCCGCCCACAGGTGCAGATCGCGCCGGCCGGCCTGCAGAGCCAGGCGGATCAGGCGCAACACCTCCCGCACGATCAACAGCTGGAAGAAGAGGAATCCCGCCAGGCCGATCACGCCGCGCTCGACGAGGGCGGCGATGTAGTCGCTGTGCAGTTCGAGCGCACCGGACCCCCGGGTGCTCCCCAGTCCGATATTCACCGTCTGCAGGAAACTCGCCGGCCCGATGCCCAGCGGATGCTTCCGGAACGTCTCGAGCCCCTCCTGCCAGATCTGCTGCCGGGTCGCCAGGCTGCGCGGCGCCCGCCCGAACGACTGCGGAACGCCCCGCACCAACAGCGCCTGCACGTCGGAGAATGCCACGCTGGTATACACGAGGGCGGCCGCCAGCAGCATGATGCCCCCCTGCCTTACCACCCAAAAGCCGCCGCGGCGCAGGTACAGCATTGCCGACAGCCCCATCAGGGCACCGACGGCGATGCTAATAAAGGAAGCCAGCGACCCCGTCGTCCAGACCGCCCACAGGATGAGGACTGTCAGGCCGAACCGGAACCAGCGGCGCCCGGAGAGAGCGGGGGCGCACAGCATCCCCAGCGTTGTGATGAAGTACGCGGCGGCCCGGTTCGGATTGCGAAAGGTGAATTCCTCGCGGACAATCCCCAGCCCCGACGGGCGCAGCACACCGATGGCCAACACCATCACGCAGCCGAACATCCACGCGGTGGCCAGGTAGTCGATGTCATCCTGACTCTCGATGATCACGCACAGCGCGACAAACCACAGGTACAGGTAGAGGTCCTGCCCCAACGTGTAGAGGTTGATCCCGATCGCCTGGGAGGCGAACATGCCCAACAGGCTCCCCATCAGGTAGATCAACATCGGGAGCAGGAAGTAGAACCGCAGCACGCGGCCCTGGCGGACGAACGCGAAGAGGTAGCCTGCCAGGATGACCACGTTGACGACATGGAACCATGACAGGCCCTTCCTGAACGTCGGGATGAAATAGATGGGCAGCAAGAACGCGATGAGCAGAAAGTATAGATGCTTGCTCTGCGCGACTCGCAGACGGCGCAGCAGCGTCATCTAAGCGACCACGCGTTTCTCGACGAGCGCGCCGATCAGCGCCCCGGCGGCTTCAGCGGCATGGCCAAGGTTGGCGAGTTGCTCGCCGAGGTACCGCCGGCGGGCCGCCCGGCGGGTCTCGCCGTCGGCGAGCAGATTCTCCACGTCTGCCCGCGCGGTCTCGGCGCGCAGCGGGACGGCAGCCCCGAAGTCGACGTAATCGTGCAGGAAGCCGATGCCCGGAACCTCCAGCACCCCGACGGGAACGTCGAAGAGCATCGCTTCCAGTCCCGCCGTCGAACCCAGCACGACCACCGCCGCGCTGAGGTGGAACAGTGCAAAGGGGTCGGCGTCGCGGACCACGCGCGCGCCGCCCGCCGACGCCGCGGCCATCGCGGTGTAGGCGGGCAGCGACTCGCTGGGGTGGATCTTGATGACGATGGAGATCCCCATCGTCGACAGAGGCGGCGCGGCCTGGGCGAGAAACGCACTGATCAGCCGGTACTTGTCCTCGGCCGAGCAAAACCCCTGAAGGTCGATCGGATTCGTCACCAGCAGCAGCACGCGGTCGGGCAGGTCCAGCGTCCGGCGGAGGCTCCGTGCCGCCTCAGTCCAGTCGCGCGCGAGGATCGTATCCAGGCGGGGGTTGCCGACCGCCCGGATGCGGTCGGCGGGGACGCCGACGCTGCGGAAATACCGCACGCTGGCCTCGCCCCACGCGGCCACGGCGTGGGCGCCGCCCTGCCCGTACTGCTGTCCCCGCCTGCCCACCGGGAGCTCGAACCGCACGCCTTCCTGCATCAACAAAAATGGAACGCCCTCTTCTCGAAACAGTTGCACGACGCGGTCATAAGGGAATGCGGTATCGTTCGGCACGACGGCGAGCGCGGCAGGGGACCCGCCGAGCCGCCGGCGGACGAGCCCATGCCAGATGGCGTCCCGCAACCAGCGGCGGGTCCGCCCCATCGCCCGGTCACGCACCGCGCGGAGCTGCAGGGAATCTTTGGACAATCGCACGGGCATCAGCCGGATCCACTCGGCACCGAGGGCCGAGAACTCCGCCGCCGGCGTCCGGTACCCCCGCAGTTCGCACAACGAGAGGATACGCGGGCGTAGTCCGGCGGCGCGGATCTGCGCGATGACGGGAGCGAAGATCCCCAGGTGGTGCCGCGGGTTCGTGATCACGAAGTCCACGCGCCGCATCCTAGGATGCACCGGCCGCCTGCGCCACCCGCGCGCGGCGGCTGACCTCCTCACATCCGGCCACCACGTATGCGATCTCATCCATCGGGACGGGCGAGGGACGCCGGCCCAGCAGCGAGTGCGCGAAGTCTGCGATCAGCTCAGCGTGCGGGGTGCGCCCCCAGACCCGTGCCGCCGTCACGGCGGCGCGGTCGGGTACCATCCGGGCCAGCGTCGTCAGGGCGTCGAGGGTCTCCCCGCCCACTCCGCGTATCCAGCGGCCGGCGTGGGGGCGCAGCAGGACGGCGCTGCCGGCGAGGATCTCCACCCGGATGATTCCATCGGTCCCGTAGAGGACCAGACTTCGGGTGTTGCTGCGGGATCGCGCCGAGTACCGGAAGGTGGCGAGGGCATCGCGACCGGCCAGGACCACCAGCAACTCATCCGCCGTGTTGGGACCCCCCACCCCAGACGAACCTCGCGCGACCACGTCGGTCACGGGCAGTGCACCCATGAATTCATGGGTTAGGTACAGCTCGTGGGGCAATGTTTCCAGCCAGCGTCCACCCGGCAGCGACTGCGACCAGTGGTTGGGCAGCCGCAGCATCCGATCGGTGGCAGGGTCGGTGAGGAAGTACCGCTCCAGGGAGATCACACGCCCGATCCGTCCCTCTGCTACCCAGCGCCTGGCGGTGCGCACGCCGAAATTGTATTTGAGGTTGTGGACCACGCAGATGTGGCGGCCCGCGGCCTGCGACGCCGCCTGGATCTGCTCAAATTCCGCGGTCGACAGCACAATCGGTTTCTCGACGAGGTAGTGCCGGCGTGCCCCCAGCGCCGTGAGCGCGTTGCTGAGGTGCGCCTGCGGAGGCGAGCAGTCGTCGACCACGTCGGCGCAGGAGATCAGATCGGCGACGCTGTCCGCGACGGTCCCGACGCCAAACCGCGCCGCGAAGACCCTGGCGGCCTCCGGCCGCACGTCGAAGACAGCGGCGATCTCCGCCACCCCGGACCGCCGCCAGGCCCGCACGTGGGCGGCGGCGATGTGCCCGCAGCCGAGCAGCCCGACGTTAAGCTGCGCCACGGCGCCCTCCGGCGGCCCGGTCCGTGCCCGCGAGCACGTCCTCGTACTCCCGGATCATCTCGGGTACACCGAATCGCCGCGCCCGCCGCTCGGCGGCATCCGCGGTACGCCGGCGAAGTTCGGGATCAGCGAGCAGCCGGCCGATGGCGAGGGCGAGGGCGGGCGAATCTCCCACCGGGACAAGGAAACCGCTCGTGCCGTCTTCGATAATCTCCGCCGGCCCCGATGGGCAGTCCGTCGAGACCACGGCGGCGCCGCAGGCCATCGCTTGTATCAAGACGCCGGGAAGTCCTTCGAACCGCGACGAGAGCGCAAAGACCGTGCACCGGCGCATGTAGGCGAACGGATTGCTGACGAATCCGGGAAACTGCACGGATTCCGCAATGCCCAGCGCGCCGGCGAGCGCCAGCAACTCGCCTCGCTGCGGTCCTTCGCCCAGCACCACCAGACGCGCTGGGTGCCGAGGGCGAAGCTCCGCGAACGCGCGCAGCAGGGTCGGGAAATCCTTCTGCGGGACGAGCCGGCCCGCCGCCAGGATGACGGGGACGTCGCCGCCGAACCAGGGATGCTCGAGCGGGGCCGATGCCAGTGCGGGCAGCGTGTCGTCGACCACGGGGTTGTAGATCACCGTGACCAGATCCTTCGGCAGGCGCAGCGCGGTGATGAGATCGTCGGCCACGCCGCGCGACACGGCGATGATCCGATCGGCCTGCGTGTAGAAAAACCGTTTGATCGCCGTAACCGGGGTGGCACGCGAGAACCGTTCGGCCCGGGCGGCGCTGAACGTATTTCGTTCGGAGAGTACCAGCCGGGTCTGCGCGCCGGCCAGACGCACGCCCAGCGCGGCCACCACGTTCCCGCCGCTGGACGTGGACAGCACCACCGCGGGCCGCTCGGCCCGCACGGCACGCGCCAGCGCCAGCGCCGAGGTGCGGAGCCGTCTGGCGTCGAGGCTGCGCACCGGAACGTCGGGGGGAACCTCCGGCAGCAGCACGCCCCCTTGGCGCATCAGCACGAGCACCGGCTCGAACCTGCCGCGATCGAGGTGGCGGAGCAGCGTAATCGTGACCCGGTCCGCGCCTCCCTCGGCGAGGTCGGGCCGGAAGAGCAGCACCTTGCGGCGCGTCATCGCGGCCCCACCCCCGCGGCCTGCGGCGCCATCGCGGCACGCTGCAGCATCCCGTCGAGGACCTGCTGCGTGAGCCGGCTGGCGCGGATGCGGGACGGCAGCAGATCGGCAAACAGGCCGAGTTCGGCGGTGGAATACCCGGAGTTGAAAAATGTCAGTCCCGCGTATGCCGCGGCGCCGATCACCACGCCCGCGGCGATCCCCATCCACCCGGCCCCGGCGACCGCGCGCACGCCCAGCAGCAGACCCGCCGTCACCGCCACGTTGGCGGCGATGCGGCCGATGGCACCCCACGGCATGCGGATGCGGCCGATCCGCCGTGTCATCCAGTACACGACGAGGTTCTTCACGAGCAGCGCGGTCGCGGTGGTGAGCGCCATGCCCAGCGCGCCCAACGCGCGCACCAGGAAGACCGCCAGCGCAAAGTACAGCAGCACCGAGAGCTTCGACCACAGGATCAGGTCCATCCGCTCCAGGGCCTTGAGCACGAACCCGATCGGGTAGTAGTACAGCGCCATGACGATGATGAACACGGAGAAAATCCGGCCCGCGTCCTGATACTGCACCCCGAAGGCCCGGACGAAGGCGGTGGTCGCGTAGACCAGACTGACGGCGAGGATGAAACCAAGCACGGTCAGGTTGATCTTTGCCAGCGTCTGGAACATCTCGTTGAGTCTCGCCGGGGTGCGGTCGCGCTCGTAGGCCCGGTAAAAGGCGGATTCGAGGGGGCCTTTCAGCAGCGCGACCGGGACGAGCATCTCCACGAACTTGATGATCCGCGTCGGCACCGCGTAGATGGCAACCTGCACGGCGGAGGTCAAATACGACAGCATCAGGTAGTCGCTGCGCGGGGAAAGCAGCTCCTGCGAGATGTCGTTGAGGAAACTGTACCGCCGGTAGCGGACCGCGGTGCGGTCCGCGAAGGGTCGTTGATGCCGCAGCGCATGCCACCACGAGCCACCCCCGACCGCACGGAAGACAACGGACACTCCCAGCAGGAACATCAGCGCATCGCCGCTGAGCTCCATCCACATCAGGGCGACCAGACTGCCCCCGCGCACGTAGAGGGTGACGATGAACGCCGCCTGGTAGAGACTCGTCAGCGCCCCGATGACAAACAGCGTTCGCTGCAGGAGCAGGCTCTCGATCGCGGCGGTAAGCAGAAAGTTCTGCGTCGTAAAGATCACAGCAGCCGCGAAGAGGGTGAACGCCCGCTCGCTGCCCTGCAGCTTGAAGATCGGCGCGATGACGCCAAATCCCGCCACCAGCGCCACCGCCACCGCGGCGGTGAGGACGAATCGCGAGGCCAGCGCCCGGAGCAGAAACCCCGCCAGCTGCTCCCGCTCCTGCCGCGCATCGAGACGGGGCACGTACCGGGCGATCGACTCGGGCCACCCCAGCGACGTCATCTTCCCGACC
>DASXUC010000129.1:0-10021 GCA_036505015.1 bacterium
GTCCTCGTCGTAAGGCCAGCGCGTCCACAGCGCACGGCGGATCGCGGCGTTCGCGTTGTTGCAAAAGGGGTGGGATTGCGCGAGGTTCGACTCGGGCGGAAACCAGGCCGAGAAGACCTGGCGCTCCGCGTACCGGGTGCCAGCGTCGCCGCGCTGACGCCCGTAGACCAGCGCGACCTGCGGATCCGCAAACGGCGCCAGCATCTGCTCGATCCAGTCGTCGTAGACCGGGTACGTGTGCGCGCTGGCGATCACCACGAACTCGCCGGAGGCGGCCTGGCAGCCGGCGTTGAGCGAGCGGCCGAAGGAGAACTCCTCGGGGCGGATTGAAACCACGCGCGCCGGATAGCGGCTGACGATGTCCAGCGTTCGATCGGTGGACCCGGAGTCCACCACCACGATGTCGAGACCGGACACGGTCTGGTGGGCCAGGCCGTCGAGCAGCCGCCCGATGTGGGCCTCTTCGTTGAAGCAGCGGATGACCACCGACGCCCGGGCCATCAGGACGGCTCCGGCCCCAGCAGGCGGCGGATCTCGGCGAGACCGCGCCGGGATGCTTCCGACAGCATCGTGATGTCAAGACTGTAGGCGATCATGCGGTACCCTTCATCCGTCCGCCGGCGGACATCCGCCGGGTCGGGCTGGATCACGTGGATGCCCGGTGCCACGCCGTGCCGCCGGCAGGATTCGAGGATGCGGTGCTCCGCGTCACGCATCAGGCGGTGGTTGAACTGGCCGGTGATTCCCATCGACGCGCTGAGGTCGTACGGACCGATGAACGCGACGTCGACTCCCGGCACCGCCAGGATCTCGTCCACGGCGGCCACGCCGTCGACGTGCTCGATCTGGACGCAGACGACCGACTCCGTGTTCGCCGCGGCCACCGCCGCCTCCAGTCGCATGCCGTAGACGTTCGCGCGCGCGAATCCGACCCCGCGGCTTCCCTCGGGCGGGTACTTGACCGCGGCGACGACCTCTTCGGCCTGTTCGGAGGTGTTGATCAGCGGCGCGATCACTCCCCCCGCCCCGGCATCCATGAACCGCTTCACGGTCGCGTAGTCGTGCCCGGGGAGGCGGACCAGCGCCGCGCACGAGGGGCTCCCCGACCGGATGGCCTGAAACAGTCCCTGTACCTGCGGCACATCCACCGCCGAGTGCTCGGCATCCACGGTCAGGAAGTCGAATCCCGCCGCCGCCATGAGCTCCGCGGCGATCGGGCTGGCGCTGTTGACCCAGCTGCCGACGACCCGGCCACCGGAGCGCAGGGTCTCCCGCAGACCCTTATCCATCGGAAGGAGGGAGGGACGCCAGCAGAGCACGAATGTCCGACCCGCGGCTCACCCACCATTCGGAGACCGCGGCATCCAGCAGCGTGTGGATGTCGCGGCCGGTGACCCACGGCCGGACGATCGGCGCGCACTTCGCCCCCATCCACCACCACGGGTTCGGACCGTCCCGGCGCTGGACACAGTCCTTGCGAAACGTCCAGACGCCTTGATCGTAGTAATAGGCCTTGGGATAGGACTGCCGTTCCGTCGACACCTGGCGGTGCTTGTCGCCAAAGGCGTACACCAGTCCGTCCTCGACCTGCAGGGCCCGGAACGGGTGGTCGTCGGCGGCTTCCCATACCGACATGACCGAATCGAGGTCGGACCGTTCCTCGAGCAGCGCCAGCGACCGGTCGATCAACTCGGCGTCCACCATGACCGTGTTCCCCAGCAGCAGCACGACGTTGGCGAGATCGCTTCGATGCACGTCAACGAATTCCACCGCGTGCTTGATCACGTCACCGTGGTTCACGTGGTCCCCCGCCAGTTCGTCCGGCCGCCAGATGATCTCGCAGCCCATGGCGCGGCCGACGTCGGCGATCTCCTCGCCGTCGGTCGTGATGTACACCCCGTCGACGCGGCCGGCGTCCCGCGCGGCCTGGATCGGGTAGGCGATCAGCGGCGTGCCGCCCACCGGATAGACATTCTTCTGGATGATGGACTTGCTCCCCGCTCGGGCGGTGATGATCGCGGCGTTCACGTCACCCTCCGACTTCCGGTTCGCGTTTCCGCGTTTCCGTGTTCCCGCGTTCCCGGTTCGAGAGTCCAGAGCGACAGATCGCGGCCCAACAGCGCGGCGAGCCGCTCCACGTCCGGGGCGAATTCGGCGTCCAGCGTCCGCCGCAGGTCAGCCGCGAGCACCGGGCGCGCGACGCTGCGGGAGTTCAGGCGGATGACGGCTTGTCCCAGACGCCGCCGCAGCGACGGCGGGGCCAGCGTGCGCACGATCGTGCGCACGCCCGGGGAGAACTTCATGACGTTGCGCACGAACGGGCTCCGGATTTGCTTGTTCTCTTTGTGCACGGTGAACCGGGCCCGCGGCGACGGATCGAGCCCCAGGAACCGGCAGGTCGCGGCATACGCGCCCGCCGTGTCGGCCGCGAATTCATCGAAGATGATCACGTGGACGCGCGACCGGTCGAAGGTCTCCAGATAGCGCCTGACCTGCTCCGCGTATCGACCGATCTCGCGGTAGAACAGACACTCGATCGGATAGGGATTCGGCGGCAGCCGCCGCCCGCGGCGCCGCTCCGGTTCCGCCGCGAGCGCCGCCGCGAAGTCCTCGAGGTCTTCGTGTCCGCTGTAGAGGCGCTGGCTGTGCAGGGAGTAGATCATGTCGGTGGGTCGCCGCAGCATGATGATGATGCGGGCGTCTGGGTTGAACGCCTTGATGCGTGCGGCCGCCTCGCGCGAGTACAGGTAATACACCGAGGCCTCGCCGGCGCGCTGCGCTTCCGCCCCCGGCCGAAACAGACTCAAGTATGTGGTTTCGTCATGCACGTAGCGGGGCGAGTAGAGATCGGGGCAGAAGTAGTGCGGTTCCTTGCGGGCGGGCAGGAACACGTCGGGATGTTCGTTCAGATACGCGTGGAGCGACGTCGTCCCGGACTTGGGCGCACCAACGATGAAGAAATCGGGTCTGCGCACGGTCATCCCACCCGCTCGACGAGCGCCACGGGACGCGGGCGGGAGTCACCATCGGCGTAGGCTGTCGTGTCGATCATGCGAACCGGAACGACTCTGGCGAGCGACTCCATGTGCACCGGTATGGTCTCCGGGGACTCTCCCTGGTGCCCTTCGTAGAGGAGGTACCGCCACCGCAGGCCGGCCAGCGTCGGCATGAACCCGAGGTGCTGCCGCACGGCAAGGTAGAGCACCACCGCGTCGTCCGTGAAGCGCCGCAGCCGTTCCGGGACATCCTCCGCCAGCGGATAGGCCGCATGGAGCTGTGCCCCGATCATGTCGAGCCGCGTGTTTCCCAGCGCAAGCTGCAGACGCCGCGCATGTTCGATGACTCGGGGCAGGTCCCACCCGATGCCCCACCGGGCGCCGGCGGCGAGGGCCTCTGCCAGCATCATCCCGGCGTTGCACCCCACGTCGAAGAAGATGCGGAGGTCCGGATCGATGCCGTGCCGTTTCAGCAGGGCGGACATCATTCGCCAACGGAGCTGCGTGTCGCGCTTCGCCGTCTCGCCGGCAAGCGGCACGGACTGATACAGATACTTTCCTCCCCGCGCGGCGTAGGCGGTCCCAAAATGCAGTTCGCCGGACGCGGCCTCCAGCAGCCGCCGCACCACCAGCCGCTGGTCGGTCACCAGAAACTGCTGAAAGTCGACGTATCGGACGGTGCCGCCGGGGCCGGATTTGACGAGGTTGCGGGCGCAATCGGGGGGCGAGAAGTCGCCCCGCTGCCGCCAGTTGGGCGGGATCACGGCCAGTTCACCCGACTGCAGCCGCTCCTCCAGCGCGCTCATGAATGCGCGGTATTCCTCCATCGTGGGGACGTCGCGTCCGGCATCCTGGACGACAAACGCAGTCAGCGACCCGCCGTCGGCGGTGGTGATCTCCGCCATGTCGTAGATGGCTGGACCAATCCCATGCATGGCCAGGTAGCCCGCCGCAAGCACCTGGCGGCGCGGGGATCCCGTCAGACGCGTCTGCAGGGTGGTCGTCTGGCCGGCGCCCACGTACCGGGACTCTTCCGGCGAGCCGGGATCCTTCAGGATCTTGAACCCGGCGTCCGCCGGATAGAATCCGGCGGCCTCGGGAAACAGACCGGCGAGTTCGGGCTGGGGCGGGAGGTAGAACGTGTGGCGGCCCTCCGAAGACACAATCCCGTGGCCGACCAACCAGTCTCGGAGCGCCTCGGGTCCGCTGAACCCAGGCAGCCGTGCGGACCAACGCAGTGGCCGCTGGCGATCAGCGAGGTCGGCATCCGGACGGCCGGCCGCATGCGTGAGGACGCCGGCGCGCCAGGCATGGAGCGCCACCCGGACCTCTCCGCGGAGCCGTCTGGCCGATTCGTACACCACACGGCCCACCCGGGAGCGGCGCAGCGTCCGTCCGATCTTATGCCGGTAGCTCGCCAACGCGTTCTCGCTCACGGCCGGTAACCGTAGAAATCTGGCAGGACCTCGACCATTCGCCGGTTCAGATACTCCACGTCGTCGGGGGCGAGGTAGTCGGCGTAGCCTCCGACCTTTCCCCGGCGGGTCTTGAACGATTCCGCTTCCTGCGCGTCGGCGGCACGCAGTTTCCTCGACTGGAACCGGTCCTCGGTTTCCATCTTGCGCATGTTCTCGAAGGAGGCGAATTCGACCGCCTCGGCCACCACTGCTTCGGCGACGCCGGGCAGTCCGAGGAAATCCAGGACGCGGCGGAGCTCGCGGCGGGCATCCTGGCGCATGTCCTCGTACCGGATGAGGAGGAAGTCCTTCACGACGCCGCGGTTGGCCTCCCAGATGGCATAGTAGCGGAGGACCGTTTCGTACCCTCCGGCCTCCTGGCGGATGAACGACGTCATGTCCCCCATCGCCCTGCGGCGGCGTTCGCGCCACTGGAAATAGGTCGAGACGATCACGTCCCGCGGGTCGCGGGCCAGGAAAATGATCTTCTTCCGCCGCAGCGAGCGCTTCGACGTCGCCAGCTCCGCGGGACGCTTGACCTGCGGCATGTCCTCATGGGTCACGTAGATGCGCGGGATGTCGCGATGTAACCCCGCCAGCTTGTGCAGTTCGAGCAGGTTGGCGTCCCCCAGACGGAAGTGCTGCTGGACGGCGCGCCCAATCAGCAGCCGCAGCCAGGTGCGCCCACACTTGGGAAATGACACCAGCAGCACGTCGGCGGCGTTCCGCTCGTGCCGGATCGCCAGGGACTTGGCCGCAGGCCAGTCCCGGACGGCCTTCCAGAGCCAGCGCTGAGGAGCCGCCATCATCCCTCCGGGTCCCGAGTCCAGCGTGACAGATCGTAGTCTAGCAGCCTGCCCAGCGAGGCGACGTCCGCGGCGAATTCCGCCTGCAGCCGGCGCCGCAGCGCCGGGGACATCGGGCGGCGCGGAGTGGCGCGCCGGTTCAGCTGGTGCAGCGTTTCGGCCAGCCCGCGGCGCAACGGGCGCGGCATGACCGCACGGGCAAGGGCCCGCGTGGCCGGCGAGAACTTCATCCAGTCCCGCAGCCGGGGGCTGCGGACGGTCGTGTTCGGATTAGCCGTCTGAAATACGGGCCGAAATTCCGCGTCAATCTCCAGGAAACGGCAGACCCGCTCGAACGAGCCCGCCGGATCCTGCACAAAGTCGTCGAAGTAGATGACGTGGATCTGACCGCGCGCGAACCTCTGCAGGTACCGTGCCACTTGGCCCGCGTACTTGCCCATCTCGCGGTAAAAGAGGCACGGGATCGGATACGGATTGGGAGGTAGGTTGTACCCGAGTTTGCGCGCCGGCTCCGCCGCGAGCGCCGCCTCGAACTCTTCGATTTCTTCATAGCCGCCGAACAGGCGCTGGCTGTGCAGGGAATGGATCATGTCGACCGGGTTGCGCAGCATCATGATGATCCGCGCGTCGGGAGCAAACGCCGCGATGCGGCCGGCGGCTTCTCGCGAGTAGAGGTAGTAGACGGACGCTTCGCCCGCCCGCCTGCGCCCGGCGCCGCGCGCGAACAGCGAGAGATACGTGGGTTCGTCGTGCACGTAGGTGGGCGAGTAGAGGTCCGGGCAGAAATAGTGGGGCTCTTTCCGCGGCGACGTGTACACCTCGGGATGAGCATCCAGCCAGCGGTAGAGTGATGTGGTCCCGCACTTCGGCGCGCCGACGATGAAGAAATTCGGACGGGTGGCCGTGGCGACCGCTGTCATCGCGCCCACGAAAGCCGGCGGCCCAGAAAGGTCTCGAGCTCCATGTTATACGGCCGGTAGAAGTCTTCGAGCTCCGCGCGCAGGGACGGGGCCAGCGGCGTGTAGTGGAGTTCATTGAACTTGCCGAACTCCCCCGGATCCCACTCGGGCAGACCGAGGAATGCGGCAACGTCGGCGAACGCCCGCCGTGGATCGCCGAACAGCTGCTCGCTCTCCATGAGCAAGAACCGATCGCGCGGGAACACCGCGGTCCAGGCTCTGAGCTGGCGGATGTACACGCCGCGCGACCGGTAGCTGTATTGCCTGTGGGGCACACTGCGGTATCGTGGATCGGCGAGGAGCCGGGCATCATCACCTTCCAGACGCTCCGCTTCTCGCGCGAGCGCCTCCGTGAACGAGAGGGACTCCCGGCCTTTGCGCACTTCGCGCTGGTAGTGCGAGTAGGCTCGATCCACGGGATTGCGTAGCAGCACGATCAGGCGTGCTGCCGGCAGCGTGGCCGCGACACGCGACGGCGCCGCCGGATGAAAGAGGTAGTACGGCGTGGCTTCGCCGGTCAGCGCGGCGCCGTGGCGCCGGCGGCCGGCCTCCATCGCCCGGCGCGTCGGGAAATGCCCCCGGTACCATCGGAGTCCCCTCCAGGACTCGAGGTCGAAGAAGTGCACTTCCTTTCGTAGCGCGGCCAGCACACAGGGATGCCGGATGAGATTGTAGTAGAGGGTGGCCGTTCCCGCCCGCTGGGCCCCGATAATGAGGAAGTCCGGCAGCACCCGCTGGGGCGCGGATAGCTGTCCCAGCGTCGCGGCGAGCCGCGTCCGGACCGCATTGACGGCCGATGGCAGCGTCGGGACTAGCGTCACCGGATCACCGGGGCGCCATGGGGCACGGCCGCCTGCATCGGCACCTGCGACACGAACTCTTCCATCGTCATGACCCCCGAGAGGCCCACAACGCGGCGCAGGTGCGCAGCGACGCGGCGGCGCCCCGTGCGCTGCAGGGCGTGCGCCAGGACCATCGCTGCGCGGCCCCACGGCGTTGTCCGGCGCCACGGCCCCGAGGGCCGGTCGACCGCCATGTCGTAGGGATGGAGATAGATGGGGACGGGAATTCCCCGTTCATTCAGCCGTCTGATGGCCCAGAGGGTCAGCGCCTGCGGGAGGACCCGCAGGCCCCCGCCCCCTGCCAGCGGGGCGGCGAGCCGGCCGAGCCCGAGCTTGTAACCGGGCACCTCCCTGATACCGGCGGCGGCGGCCCGCGCGCGCAGCGCTTCGCCGGACTCCGTATCGCCGGGCCACACCAACCGGACGCTCGAATCGTACACGATCCCCAGTTCGGCCATGACGTCAAACGCCCAGGCGTGCTCGCTGCGCAGCGAGAACCCCGGGGCGCGGAATCCGCGCACCGGCCGGCCGGTGAGGCCCTCCAGTGCCCCCGCCGCGCGCTTCAGGTCCTCACGGAACGCCGCGGGGGAGAGGAACTGCATGCGCACGTGATCATAGCCGTGGGTGGCAATCTCGTGCCCACGCGCGGCAAGTTCCCGGACGAGCCGCGGCAGCGCGTCGGCCACCCGCCCGACCACAAAACACGTCGCGGTCACGCCCAGCTCGTCGAGAAGGTCGAGGACGTGGCGGGTCTCCTCCTCTACCCGCGCCGAGACGGGAAAGGTCGCGGGCCGGGCGCGCCACGGGTCGGCGTCCATGTAGTCTTCCACGTCTAGCGTCATAATGTTGCGCACGAGGGCGGCAGTCATCGCGTGCCGATCACTTTCGCCGGTATCCCACCCGCAATCGCGTACGGCGTGTCGATGCTCCGCGTGACCACGGCGCCGGCGGCGATGACGACGCCGTCGGCGACGTGCACGCCGCCGGTAATGATGACCCCCGCCCCCAGCCAGACGTCATCGCCGATGACGATGTCTTGCCCTGCCTCGATGCGCGGCTGATGCATCATCGGCACACCGCTGCGCGCCATGCCGTGATTGCCGGCAAACATCATCACACCCGGGCCCATCAGCAGGTAATCGCCCAGCCGGATCGACGCGGTATCCCCGGCCCAGATGCAGCAGCCATAGTTGATGTGCGACTCCCTTCCAACATACACGTTCTGGGCGTTTCGGATCGACGCCGTCGGATGGATCCGTGCCGGACCGGCCAGGTGGATGCGGCGCCGCCAGACGACGTGCTCGTGCACGAAGTGGCCGGCGGCATCGATGAGCGCCCGCATGAACGCGAGCGAGAACAACGCGCGCAACGCCTCACGGGCGGCCGATCTCATCGGCTGTCGCCGACGGGCAGCGAAGCGACCCCGCCGGAGGCGGCCAGGAGTTTCTCGTACACCGCCAGCTGCCGCGCGTACACTACGCGTTCGTCGAACAGTTCGACCGCACGGCGGCGCCCCTCCCGGCCCATCCGTGCAGCCAGCGCGGGATCGGACAGCAAACGGATCAAGGCGTCGGCGAGCGCCGCGGCATCCTTCACCGGCACGAGCAGCCCGGTCTGTTCAGCGACCACCTCTTCACGGCAGCCGCGGATGTCGGTGGCCACCACCGGGAGGCCGGAGGCCATTGCTTCGATAATGCTGCGCGGCATCCCCTCCCGCCACGACGGAAGCGTGAACACGTCCATGGCCGACAGCAGCTCGGGGACGTCGTCGCGGAACCCGGCGAAGACCACGGCATCGCTCAGTCCGGCCAGATCGATGGCGGCAGCGACGATCGCCTTCGCGCCCGGATCGCGGTCGCTGGCCAGAGTGTCCCCGACCACCAGCAGCCGAGCGGCCGGGACCGCCCGCCGCACCGCAGCCATGGCCTCGATCAACTCCACAATCCCCTTCTCGCGGACCAGCCGTCCGACGAAACCCACAACCTGGTCCCGCTCGCTGAGTCCCAGGCCCGCCCGCACACGACCGGCATCGTCTGGCCGACCGAACTGTTCGAGGTCCACGCCGTTGCCGATCCAGACAACCCGTTCGGCGGGCATGATGCCCTGCTCGACGGCCGTGTGCGCGTCTTCGAGACTCTGCGCAAACAATTGTGTTGTCGCAAAACGCCCGAGCAGCCGCTCCAGCTGCAGGATCGCCCACCGGACCAGCGGTGGGCGGCTTTCGTGAAACTGGAAGCCGTGCGACGTGTAGATGATCACGGGCACGCCCGCGAGCCGTGCCGCAATCCGACCCAGCACCTGGGCGACGGGATTATGCACGTGCACCACGTCGAACCGTCGGCGCCTCAGCAGCCGCAGGAGATGCACCAGCGCCACCGGATGCCGCCAGGAGAGGAGGCGCCGCGTGAACGGGATCGCATGCACGCGCAAACCATCCGCTCGCATCGCCGCGGCGTATGGACCGTCGGCGCACGCCGCCTCCGCGGCGTATCCGGCTTCCTGCTGGACCTCGATGAACCCACGCAGGAACTTCGCTACGCTGACGTCGACCGTGGCCACGGTGAGCACGCGGGGAGATGCGGGCAGCGGTGTCGTCATCACGGTCCGCTCAGGAGGGGACGGCCGGGCGCCGTCGGAACCAGACGCGTCGCGACGGCCACCGGCACCGGACCCGCCCGCTGCGCACCGGCCAGCTGCGCCTGCGCGATCTTCACCTGGGCAAACACAAACGCGATCACCATCCACAGGGTATCGTGATGGAGCGCCTCATGCGACAGTGCGTAGACCACGTACGCCGCGCAGACCCCACAGAGTGCAGCGGCCCACAGCGACAGATCCGGACTGCGGATTCGCCGGGCCAGCCCCAGCAGCCGCATCAGCGCCAGGGCCACGCCCCCAATCAAGATCAGCAGGCCGGCGAAGCCGATCGGGCCCCGCTCGACCAGCGTCGCGAGGAAATCG
>DASXUC010000130.1:0-11086 GCA_036505015.1 bacterium
CCCAGGGGCGCGCGCATCACCTAAGTGGATCTGGTTGACGCACACCTGCATCTCGACGATCCGGTCTTCGACGCCGACCGGGACGATGTCGTCCGGCGCGCCCGGGCGACAGGCGTGACAAGCATGCTGACCGTCGGTACCAACCTCGCCACGAGCCGTGCGGCCGTCGCCCTGGCGGAGCGCTATCCGGAGGTCTACGCCGCCGTCGCCGTCCACCCGCATGAGGCCGCCGGGCTCACCGACGACATCCTGGGCGAGCTGCGGGCGCTGGCGGGACATCGGAAAGTCGTCGCGATCGGCGAGACCGGGCTGGACTTCGCCCGCGGCGACCCGCCCCGCGACGTGCAGGAGACGGCGTTCCGGCGGCACATCGGGCTCAGTGCCGAGACCGGCCTGCCATTGGCCATTCACTGCCGCGACGCCTTTGGGGCCGTGTTCGGGATATTATTGGAGGATGGGAGCAGCCCCGGCGTGATCATGCATGCGTTTTCCGGAACGGTCGAAAACGCCCGGACCTGCCTCGAGCGAGGATACGCGGTCTCACTGGCGGGTCCGGTGACCTTCCGCGACGCGCACCTGGCGGTTGAGGTGGCGCGGATGGTGCCGCTCCACGCCATGCTGGTCGAAACCGACGCCCCGGTGCTGGCCCCCGTTCCGTTCCGGGGCCGCCGCAACGAGCCGGCGTTCCTCCCATACACCGTCGAGCGCATCGCCGCCGTCAAAGCCATGCCGGTGGATGACGTTGCCGCCGCGACGACGGCCAATGCGAGGCATGTGTTCCGGATGGATCTGACCTAAATGAAGCGACTGCTCACCGCCCTGCTGTTGTTGCTGCTGGTCGCCGGGGTCGCCGGCCCGCTGCGCGCCCAGCAGAACACGACCGACGAGGAAATCCGCCTCGGACAGGAAGCCGCCCGCCAGCTTGAGGCGGAATTCAAGGTCCTTACCGACGAAGCGACGGTCACCCGGCTGAACCGGGTGGGAAAGGCCGTCGCCGCCGCCGCCGATCGTGAGCTGCCCTACACCTTCAAAGCCGTCGACATCAAAGAACCAAACGCGGTCTCGCTCCCCGGCGGTTTCGTCTACATTACTAAGGGGATGTTGTCGTTCGTGCGCTCGGATCACGAGCTCGCCGCCGTGCTGGCCCATGAAGTTGCCCACGCGGCCCACGGGCATCAGCTCATCATGCAGCGGCGGGCCAACAACCTGAACCTCTGGACGTTCATCCTTATTCTGCTCACGCGGGACCCCAATATCGCGATGGGAGCGCAGGCGGTCACCGAGGGCATCCTCAGCGGCTACACCCGGGACCTTGAGCGCGACGCCGACCTCACCTCGATCGGGTACCTGGTCAAGACCGACTACACGCCGGTGGCCGCCCTGACGTTGATGGAACGCCTGTTGTGGGAAGAACGCCTGCGTCCGGAGGTGGACCTGGGGGCGTTTCGCGACCACCCCCTGACCAGGGAACGTGTGGAGTACATCCTGGCCGACCTGAAGCGGCGGGAGATTCCGATCGTCCGCCGCCCCGCGGCGAACTACCTGCAGATTGTGCTGCGCTCCGCGACCGAAAACAACAAACCGATGGGCGAACTGCGGGTGAATGACTCGCTGGTGCTGCGGCTGCCGGATCTCGACCGGCTCCGCGCCATCGCGGCCCGGATGGACCGATTCTTCAATACCGACCCACAGCCGTTTGACGTCACCGCCGGTCCCGCCGAGGGAGGATGGGGGATTTTCGGCCGCGGGCAGCTGCTCTTTTCGGTGACCCAGGCCGACGCCGCGTTCGTCGCGAGCCCGCCCCAGACCGCGGCTCTCGACCTGCTGGCGCGACTGCGCTGGATCATCGACCAGGACATCCGCAACCGTAAGTTCACTGGTTGATGTACCTGCACGTTGCGCTGCTCCCTGCGCTGGTCGGCCCGTCTCCGCAGGTGTGCGTCGTTGTCGATGTGATCCGCGCCAGCACGACCCTCGTGACGCTGCTGGATCGCGGCGCTGCCGAGATTTTGATCGCGGCCCACCCCGATGCCGCGCGGCGGTATGCGGCGGCACATCCCGACACGGTGCTGGCCGGAGAAGAGCTGGGGGTGGCACCGCCGGGGTTCAACTACGGGAACTCCCCGGTGGAACTCTCCCGTGCCCAGGTGCGCGGCAAGACGGTCGCGTTTGTGACGACCAACGGGACCGCGGCAATCCGGGCGGTGGAATCCACCGGACCGGTACTGGTGGGCGCGCTGCGCAACGCGGCCGCGGTCTGCCGCCAGGCGCAGGCGACCGCCCATGAGATCGACGCCGGCATCACGATCGTGTGCGCGGGGCGGGAGGGAGCCTTCGGTATCGACGATGCGTACACCGCGGGCTGCCTGGTCGACGGGCTGCTGACCGGCATCGATGGAGACCTGACCGACGCGGCGACCGCGGCGCTCCGCCTTTATCGCACCGAACCCGATCCTGCTTCGCTGTTCCGCCACTCGGCGGCCGGGCGCAACGTGATCGGGCTTGGCCTCGGCGATGATGTGACGTACTGCCTGCAGCGCGACGCCAGCACCGCCGTCCCGCGGCTGGGGGGCGAACTTTTCCTGCTCGAAGCCGTTGACACCCGCTGACCCGCGTTGGTAGTCTGAAAACCGACCATCCGGTTTGTATCCGCCTGGCGAGGCGCCATGCCTAGAATCACGACAGCGCACGAGCACGCCCAGCGCGAGAAGATCCTGCGCGCCGCCAACAACTGTTTCGGCCGTCGCGGGTACCATCAGACGACGATCCAGGACATCTGCGACGAGGCCGAGTTGAGCAAGGGCGGGCTGTACACGTATTTCCGATCTAAGGAGGACATTCTCGGGGCGGTCGTGGAGAACAGCGTCCGGACGACGCTGTCGGAGGCCAAGGCAGCGGCGGCATCCGGCCGGTCCGCGCTGCACCGGCTGGACCGGGTCGCGGAGGTCACCATCGCGCGGCTGATCTCCGGAAACAGCCATGCCGCATCGCCCCAACTCCTGCTGGAAATCTGGGCCGAGGCCTCCAAGAATCCTGAAATCAAGGCGCAGTGCTCGCGTGCCTACGACGAGTGGCGCGCGTTTCTCACCGGACTGCTGCGTGACGGGATCGCCCGGGGCGAGATCAAGGCATGGGTCGATCCGGACAGCCTCGCGGCGATCCTGCTGGCGGTCTTTGATGGCTTGAGTCTGCAGGAAGGCATTACCGCGGCCAAAGTGCGCTGGCCGGAGATTGCGACCATGCTGCGCCGGGGCCTGGTGGAAGGCATCATCGCAGGGGAGACATCGGGATGAGGAAGTGGATCGTGATCGCTGCCGTCATGCTCGTGGTCGCCGCGGGAGCATTCGCGCTGCAGCGGCGTGGACAACCGCAGCACCCCGCGGCCGTCGCGCCCACCCAGGCGGCCGTCGCGCCGGCGGTGGAAGTCGCCGCGGTCCGCATCGGGACGATCGAGCGCACGCTCGATGTCAGCGGCACCATCGCTTCGGCGCAGGATGCCGGCGTGACCTCCAAGATCCCGGGCAAAGTGGCCGCCGTGCGCGTCAGCGAAGGCGCGCGCGTGGGCCGCGGACAGGTCCTCGTGCAGTTGGAAACGGCTGAACTCTCCGCGCAGGTGGCCCAGGCCGCGCAGGGCGTCCGCCAGGCGATGGCGGCCTACGACGTGGCGGCTGCACGCCTGCGGGCGGTGCAGGCCGGGCCGCGGGCGCAGGAACGGGCGCAGGTCAACAACGCGGTCGCCCAGGCTGAAGCCAACCTGCGCAACGCCGAGAGCAACGTCGTCCGTATGCAGCAACTCTATGATTCAGGAGCGGTGAGCCGCCAGCAACTGGAGGCCGCGATTCTGCAGCGGGACGTCGCCAGGTCGCAGCTGGACAGCGCCAGGCAGCAGGCCAGTCTCGTGGAGTCGGGTGCGCGCCCGGAGGAGATCCAGATGGCGCGCGCGCAGGTCGCGCAGGCCGCCGCGGGGGTTGCGGCCGCGAGGGCGATGCTCGTCCTGGCCCGCGTGCAGTACGGCAACGCGACGATCCGCGCGCCGTTTGCCGGACGGATCGCGCAGGTGCACGTCGCCGTCGGCGAGTTCGTCGCCCCGGGGATCCCGGTGGTGACCGAGTACGATGACACACGACTGGATCTGGAAGCGAAGGTCGGGGAGCGCGAGCTCGCGCAGATCATTCCCGGCGGATCCGTCACCGTGCATGCCCAGACGGCGCCCACTGCGACCATCCGCGGCACCGTGCGGCTCGTGCAGCCGACCGTGGAGGCCGCCAGCCGGACGGCGATCGTGCTGATCCGGTTGATCAACCCACCGGCGGCGGTGCTGCCGGGTACCTCCGCGCGGGCCACGGTGCTGGTGGAACGGCGCACGGGCGTCTTGCTGGTCCCTGCCGCGGCCCTCCGGTCGGACGGCGCCACGATGGTGTTCGTCGTCAGCGGGGGAGTCGCCCATGCGCGTCCGGTCACCCTGGGCCTGCGCCAGGGGGATCTCGTGCAGGTGCGGAGCGGGGTCGCCTCCGGCGAGCAGGTCATCGTGCTGGGACCGGAGACGATCACCGACGGCATGCGTGTGACCGTGGTGAACCGCTGATGTCGCTGTCCGACCTCTCCATCCGCCGGCCGGTGTTCATCCTGATGGTGATCGGCGCCCTGATGGTGCTGGGGGCGATCTCCTACACGCGGCTGCCCGTCGAGCTGTTCCCCAACGTGCAGTTTCCGTTCGTCACCGTCCTCACGGCCTACCCGGGCGCCGGGCCGGAAGAAGTGGAAACGCTGATCACCCGTCCGGTTGAAGAACAGGTCAGTTCGCTCACCGGCGTGCGCCGCGTCACGTCCTCATCGGCCGAGGGGTTGTCGATCATCGGCATCGAGTTCAACCTCGGCACCAACATCAACGTCGCCACGGCCGACGTCCGCCAGCGGGTCGATCTGGTGAAGGGCGCCTTCCCGCGCGATGCCAACGATCCGACCGTGCAGAAGTTCGATTTTTCTACGCAACCCGTAATGCTTTTGGGCATGGGCGGGTCCCTGAACGGGTTTGAGCTGCGGCGGCTGGCCGAAGACGTCGTCAAACCCCGGCTGGAACGGGTCGCCGGCGTCGCCGCCGTGAACATCTCCGGCGGCCGTCAGCGCGAGATCCGGATCGAGGTAAATCAAGATGCCCTGCGCGCGTACGGCGTCTCCGTGCTGGAGATCGAAGACGCGCTGCGCCGGGAGAATCTCAATATTCCCGGCGGCACCCTGCGCCAGGGCCAGCAAGAAGTGCTCGTGCGCGTGGTCGGCCAGTTCGCCACGCCCGACGAGATCGCCGATGTGCGCATCGTCCGCTTCGGCGCTCCGGCGATCCGGCTGGGAGATGTGGCGACCATCGCCGACACGCTGAAGGAACCGGAGCGGCTGACCCGGCTGAATGCCCAGGAGAGCGTCGGGCTTGCGATTCAGAAGCAGGCCGACGCGAATACCGTGGCGGTGGCCGACGGCGTGCGCGACGCCCTGACGGACCTGCAGCCGGCGCTCCCGCCGGGCGTCCGCGTGGCGATCGCCCAGGACACCTCGCTGTTCATCAAGGATTCCGTCGCCGACGTGCAGGGGAACCTGATCCTGGGATCGATCCTCGCCACCATCGTCGTCTTCTTGTTCCTGCACAATGTGCGCAGCACGATCATCATCGGGCTCGCGCTGCCGATCGCGATTGTGGCCGCGTACATTCCGATGTATTTCTTCGGCTTCTCGCTGAACATCCTCACGCTGCTGGGGCTGGCCATCGCCATTGGCCTGATGACCGACAACGCGATCGTGGTCAACGAAAACATCAACCGGCACCTGAACATCGAAGCGACGTCGAAAGAGGCCGCGCGGAAGGGTGCGAAGGAGATCGAACTCGCGGTGATGGCCAGCAACCTCGCCAACGTTGCCGTGTTCCTGCCGATCGCGTTCATGGGCGGGCTGGTCGGGCAGTTCTTCCGGCAGTTCGGTCTGACCGTGGCGTTTGCCAACCTGCTCAGCATCGTGGTCGGGTTCACGGTCACGCCCCTGCTGTCGGCGATGTGGCTGCGCCGGCAGGATCCTGCCCGCCCCGGACGGTTGGATCGGTGGTTCCGGGGGTGGGATCGGTTCTACGAGCGGTTGAGCGAGCGCTATCGCACCGGCCTGGGCTGGTCGCTGTCCCACCGCGGCGCGGTCCTGCTGGTCGCCTTCCTGCTGTTCCTGGGAAGCATCGCCCTGGTCGCCTCCCCACTGATCGGCAAGGAGTTCATGCCCACGGGGGACCAGGGGCAGTTCCAGGTGGACCTCACGATGCCGGCGGGCAGTTCGCTGCTGCAGACCGATCGCGCAACCGCGTCGGTGGAACTCATGCTCCAGAGCACGCCGGAGGTCGCGTCGTTCTTCACCCTGGTCGGGGCCGCGGAGAGCGGGTTCGGCTTTTCCGAAAGCGGCACGCAGCGCGCCCAGATCTTTGTGAATCTGGTCGACCGCGACACGCGGGCGAAGTCGGTCGATGACGTCATCGCGGGGCTGCGCGAGCGGGCCCGGGTGATCCCGGCGGCGGCCGTCAAGATCGGCGCGCAGGGCGTCACGGGCGGGACATCGCCGATTCAGATCCAGATCACGGGACCCGATCCGGCCGTGCTCGAACGCCTGGCCACGCGGGTGGAAGGCGCCGTGTCCGGGACGGCGGGCACCACCAACGTGGATACGTCGCTGCGTTCGGGGAAGACCGAGGTGCAGGTGTTGCTGGATCGCGCGCGGCTGGCCGACTTCGGCCTGAGCACCGCGGAGGTCGGCGCGCAGCTGCGGACCGATATCGCCGGCTCGCCGGTGACCCGCTACCGCGTCGGCGGCAGCGAGTATGACATCACGGTGCAGACGCAGCGGACCGACCGGGATGCGATCCGGAAGATCGGCGATCTCCACGTGGGCACCGCGCGGGGCGCGCCGGTCCGGCTCAGCGACGTGGCCACCCTGCAGCTGCGGCGGGGGCCCGTGACCATCGACCGCTTGAACCGGCAGCGGCTGGTCACCGTGGTCGCCGGGCTCACCGATCGTCCGCTGGGCGCGGTGGTGTCCGACATTCAGGCCAAACTGAACGGCGTCGTTATCCCCGCGGGCTACACGCTGACGTTCGGGGGCGAGACGGAATTCCAGCAGGACGCGTTCTCCGACATGCTGTTTGCGCTGGGACTGGGCACGCTGCTGGTCTACATGACCATCGCGGCGCAGTTCGAGTCGCTGCTCAGCCCGCTGGCAATCATGTTCACCGTGCCGCTCGCCTCCGTCGGCGTGTTTCTGATGCTGCTGATCACGCGCACGACGGTGAACATCATGTCGCTGCTCGGCATCGTGATGCTGGCCGGCATCGTTGTGAACAACGCCATCCTGCTCATCGAATTCACCCAGCAGCTGCGCGGGCGGGGGCTGCCCCGCCGCGAGGCTTTGCTTCGGGCGGGACAAACCCGGCTGCGGCCGATCCTGATGACGGCCCTGGTGTCGATCATGGGCGGCCTGCCGGTGGCGCTGGGGATCGGGTCCAGCGGCGCGGAGTGGCGCCGGGCGCTGGGCATCGCCGTCCTGGGCGGGCTGACGACCTCCACCTTCCTGACCTTGTTTGTCATCCCGGTGGTGTACACGCTGCTGGAGGACTTCGTCCTGCGCCTTCGCCGCAGGAGACTGGCCGAGCCCGAGGTGACCGAGGTTCCGACACCTATGCCCCAGCCGGTCGCCGGCGGATCGAATGGAGATCCCGACCGCTAACCGCTAGACCGCCAGACGAACCAGAACAGCACCCCGGCCGCGGCGCCGCCGAGATGGGCCAGCGCCGAGACGTTGCCAACGCCTGCGATCTGCTGCCACGCCCCGATAGCCTGGAATAGCACCCACACCAACCCGAGCACGTAGGCCGGCATCCGGACCCAGCGGAACACGAACAGCGGGCCGACCAGAACCCCTAACCGCGCCCGCGGAAAGCGCAGCACGTAGAACGCGATCAGTCCCGAGATGCCGCCGCTGGCGCCGATGACCGGGATGCTGGAGCGTGGGTCGAGGGCGACATGGAGGAGACTTCCCGTGAGCGTGGCGGCAACGAGCAAGATCAGGAATCGTCCGTTGCCGAGAAATTCCTCGACGTTGTCCCCAAACAGCAGAAGGAAGTACACGTTGCCAATCAGGTGCAGCACGCCCCCGTGCACGAAGAACGCGGTGAGCAGGGTGGCGCCGCCCTCGCGCATGAACTCGGCGGGAATGAGCCCGAGCAGGGCGATCGCGCGCTCCAGATTCGTCAGACCCCAGATGCTGATTGCCGCGATCAGCGCCGCGATGGTCCAGGTGGCCCACGGCGTGATGCGCACGGCCTGATCGCCGTACTCCACCGGCATGCCGAGTACGCCGGGGACAAATTTCCACCACTCGTCGGGCTCCGCGGCGCCCCACTGCTGCTCGGCGTCCTCCCGGAGTTCCCGCACGCGTTCCAGCGCCAGGATCTCGCGGGCTTGCTGCGGCATTTCGGATTCGGGCGCAGGCGGGGGAAGGGCCGGCAGCAACTCGTACTCTGTTCCGTCAAACCACACGAGATAACAGGACACGCACACATCCAGCGCCGGGCTGCCGTCTGAGCCGGGGACTTCTTCCATCGCGCGCCCGCACACCGGGCAGGGCCGTCCCACGTGGCCGGTGTGCTCACGGGCCGCCAGCCAGATCCGATTGATCGGCGCGCGGATGACGGTCTTGCGGAGCACGCCCACCCCGACGGCGCGGCCGCCGCATTGCGGGCAGACCCAAATCAGACCGTTCGGGGTCGGGGTGCGAACAAGTTGGGTATGCTCAACCGGACACGTGAACACGCGCGCAGGATCTCGCTGCCTACTGCCTGCTGCCTACTGCGGGCTGGCTCTCCTACTCCATCTCGTGCTTCAAGGGGTGCTCACTGAGCCGCTGGGCGACGACTTCGAGCAGTTTTACCGCGAGTTCGGGGTTCTCTTTCAGCAGGGCGCGGAAGTCCCAGCGCACCAGCTGTAGGCAGCGGGTGCGGTCTTTCGCGGTCACGGTCGCTGTGCGTTCGCGTTCCACCAGCAGGGCCATTTCACCGAAGAACTCTCCTGGGCCCATGTCGCGGATGGTGTGGCTGTTGTGGGCCACCTCCACCCGCCCTTCTGCAATCAGGAAGAAGCCGACACCCGGATCACCCTGCTTGATGATCACCGCGCCCTTCTCATACGTGCGCTCTTTGACCGATTTGGCAATCGACTCCAGATCCCGTGCCGAGAGATCGGCAAAGATAGGGACCTTGCGCAACTCACTCACGTACGAAGAGGGGTCGGCCATCGCTGCCCTCCACGAGAGGAATGGGGTGAGATTCGTCGGCTTCTCAACCGCTACCTGCGGGCCTGCCCTGAACCCGAGCGCAGCGAGTGGTTCGGGGCCGGCGTGAATGCCGAGATGCTCTCCGCGGCAGGTTTCACGGTTGGACGGGTCAGCAGGGTCACGCGCGCCCCAGCCGGAGTGTTCTCCTCCACCCTGATGCGGATCGCCGTGCGCAACCGGATGACCGGCAGCGCGGCGTTGTCGACGGTGATCACGAGCTCCCCGCTCTCCCCGACGGCGGCGCCGACGGCGCGCATCTGCGGGATGCACGATGGATCCCGCACGCTGCGCCCCCACTCATCATCGAGCACGATTTCGGCTGTCAGCATCTCCGACGGCAGCCACACCCCCGCTGCCTCAGGCCGGCCTCCGAGCGGCGCGAAGAGTCCTGGGAGGTAGAGCAGTGGTACGACGGTGTGCGCAAGCTCGATACTCCGCGGTTCCGCCGCATCCGGACCCACCAGCAGCGCCAGGCGGAATCGCGGCGGTGCCACCCCCGCGCGCTGGGCGTGCTGCAGGAGCGCATCGATCTCGCCGGGCGATCCGGCCACCACGGACAGCAGCCTCGACAGCGGAAACGCCGAGAGGTCGGCTTTGTATGCCACCGTCGTTACCGACAAGGGAAACACTTCCGCGCCGGTCGGCGGTGTATCAGGCCGCAGGCCCTGAGCGAGCGCGGGCGAGTCGGAGGGCAGCAGCCGGTCTGTCGCGGAGAACAGGTACGGCAGCGTGTTGCCGGCCCACGGTGCCGGCGGCGCCACGGCGAGCACCATGTCACCCGGAAGAATTCCCGCGGCGGTGAACATCCCGCGCGCGAAGGCCGCGCCGTTTACAATATCCGGAGGCCCGAACGGAACCCAGATCGGATCGTCCCCGGGCACGGTGTGTAGAACCCACAGTGCCGGATGACTAAGCAGTGATCGCCCCGCGTCGGCATGCACGTGCCGGCGCCACTGCCACATGCTCATCGGCGTCGCATCCTCGAGCGCGGCCGGTGCGCGGCCGCCCCAGACCGTCTGGTATAAGGGCATGCGCGCCAGGCGGGTCCAGTCGAACTTCACTCCGGCGCCTCCTGGATGACCCGCTTGCGCTTGCCGCTCCAGGTCAGGACTTCCTGGATCTCCGGGACCACTTTGATCTCCGGGGTGAGCACCAGCCTGTTGTCGACGCCGACTTTCAGGATCTCGATGTCATCAAGCGCGCGCGCCGCCTCGGCCGCCAGCCCTGCTCGCTGCGGCGGCATGGGGACGATGTAAAGAACGGGCTGCGGTTTGTACCCGCGGCGGACGATGCGCAGCTGCCACGATGCAATGCCGGAGATGGCTCCCAGGCGCTGGTCGAGTTCGGCCGTCGAGAACCGGATCAGTCCGAGGTTGACCAGGTCGTCGCGCCGTCCCCGCACCCGGATGCGCGGGTGGGTCCGGCCGCAGCCGCAGCGCGCGGTATCCACGACCTCGATCACGTCGCCGGTGCGGTAGCGCACCAACGGCAGGGCCCGGCCGAAACTCGTGTAGACGAACTCGCCCTTCATGCCGGCGGCGGCATCGAACAAGTGGATCGCCTGCGGGACATAAGCCGCGTCGGTATCCTCACGCTCGAGTTCATCCAGCGGAATGATTTCCGGAATGCATTTGTCGGCCCAGATATGAATGCCGGCCTGTTCCCGGCACTCCAGATGGAAGCACGGGTACTCGGTCATCGCGTAGAGTTCGTAGGCGCGCAGTCCCCATGCATC
>DASXUC010000131.1:0-2167 GCA_036505015.1 bacterium
AGAGCATCGTCAGGTTGGCGGCGAAGCGCATCAGACAACCCCCGTTGGTGGTTGGTAGTTGGTCGTTGGTCGCAACGGATGAACGTCGAAATGCGGATCTAACGACCAACGACGAACGACCAACGACGAACGTTAGTTGAATTTGTGCACCGGTCTCCCCTGCAGGCGCGCGTAGGATGGCAGCGGGCCGCCGATCAGCGGCGACGCATACGCGAGGAACTGCGGCGTCACGTCGTTGCCGGAGGCGGCGATGAACTCGTCGGGAACGGGCCGCACCTTGTTAGCCACACGCTCCAGCGGCACCAGCTCCGTCCGCGCGCGGTACGGGTCGTCCTGTTCCCGCACGATCGACACCATCTGCCCGCTGGCCCCGGCTACCGCATGCGCCACCGCCGCCGCGCCGACGCGCCAGGCCTCCTCGACGTCGACCGGCGACGCAAGCGCGGCGCTGACACGCTGAATGGTGCCGGGTTTGTCGAAGCGCGCTTTGATCTTCAACTCGGCGCTGATCCACCCGCACAGCACCGCGGCCGCCCCGCCGAGCTGCGGATGCCCGAACCGGTCCACGTCGACGCCTGTCGTGGAGGCGGCAAGATACCGTCCCTGCTCATCGCGCTGGCCTTCACAGACCGCGATCACGACGGATCCCCGTGCCCGGTAGACCCGCTCCACATCGGCGAGGAACTCATCCCGCCGCAGCGCCCGCTCCGGCAAGTAGATGAGATGCGGCGCGGTCATGTCATCGCTGCGGGCGAGCGCCGTCGCCGCCGTGATCCAGCCGGTGTCGCGCCCCATCGTCTCGATGACCTTGACTGTATCCACGACGCCGATCGCCTCCGTGTCCAGTCCCGCATCGCGCACCGACACCGCCAGCCAACGGGCCACACTGGGATACCCCGGGCAATGGTCCATCTCCACCAGGTCGTTGTCGATGGTCTTGGGGATGCCGATGACGCGGAGCTCATACCCTTCCCCCGCCGCCAGCCGGTTCAGCCGGTCGGACGTATCCGCAGAGTCGTTGCCGCCGATATACAGAAAGTACCTGACATCCCTCGCTCGCAGGATGGACAAGACGCGCTCGTAGTGCTCTTCGGTGAGTCTGTACCGCGACGACCCGAGCGCCGCCGAGGGGGTGTGCTTGAGCAGCGCTATGTTGTGGGACGACTCTGCGCCCAGATCGATCAGATCCTCGCGCAGTAGTCCCTCGATACCGTGGCGGATCCCGTAGACGCCGGTGATGGAGGCATGGGATGCGGCTTCCTGAATCACGCCGGCCAGCGAGGCGTTGATGACCGCCGTGGGTCCGCCGGACTGCCCGACGACCAGGTTACCCTTTAGCATCCGCTGCAATTCTCAAAGCAGCCGGGCGAAGCGGTCCAGACCCAGACCGCGCACCTCGCCGAGATAGGCCGCCGCGTCGGCGGCGGAGAACCCGCGGTGCACGATCGCATTCACGGCCAGCGCGACGGCCAGGGGATCATCCTTGCCCGGATAGGTCACGTTCCGGCCGACCAGCGCGCCGCGCACCGTGCCGCCGGCGCGCATCCCGGCGGCGAACTCTTCCAGGATGCCGGTGGGATCGCCCCGGGATTCGCCGCCCAGCATGAGGATCGGACACGTGGTCGCCAGAGCCACGCGCTCGTAGTCCTCCCCGTAGGGAATCTTCAACCACGTCAACGCGGACGACCCGCCGAGGCCCGACGCCACGCTGACGACCTTGATCAGGGCCTCGGGCGTGCGGAGCATCATGTACTTCCCGTCGACACGCTGCACCATCAGCGCCTCCAGGAACACCGGGATCCCCCGGCCGTGGCAGTCGTTGATGGCAGCCACGCATGACATCATCGTCTGGAGCGAAGCCGCGTCGTCTGTGTCCAGGCGGAACATCACCTTCGCGCCGTCCAACCGGCGCTGCGCGATCTGTGCGGGGCCGAACGCGGTCATCCGGTCGTCCAGCTCAAACGCGGCTCCGGCGAGGCCTCCCCGGTTCATGCAGCCGACGAGGACCTTGTTGTCGAGGAACCCCGGACCGCCGAGCTCCCGATCCAGGCGGTTGACGATGAGCAGGTCTTCCAAGATGTCGGGGGTGGTCATCAACCCGTCAAACTCTTCGGCGGTGATCACGCGGAGAATGCGGGCCAGCAGGTGCCAGCGGTTCCCCATCGCC
>DASXUC010000132.1:0-9365 GCA_036505015.1 bacterium
CCCTGCCGATATCGGCGTGCGACGGGCCGGCCGCCAGCAGGGCCAGCGCCGCCACCAGCGCGCCGGCGGCGCCGGCCCTGCGGACACGCATGCGGACGATCACACCGCCGCCGGAGCGGGAATCGGCAGCCCGTAGATCTCCCCGAACTTCCGCTGCAGGTACGCCAGGTACGGCTCCGGAGAGAGTTCGCTCCCCGTGGCCCGCCGGATCAGATCCTTGGCGAAGAATTTTCGTCCGTGCCGGTGGACGTGCTCCCGCAGCCAGCCCAGCAGCGTGCCGAACTCCCCGCGGCCGATCTCGTCGGGGATGGCCGGGTTCGCCTGGGCGGCGGCTTCGAACAGCTGCACGGAGATGACGTTGCCCAGCGTGTAGGTCGGGAAGTACCCGATCGACCCGCCGGACCAATGGATGTCCTGCATCACACCGTCTTTGTCGTCGGGCGGCACAACCCCGAGGTACTCCTGCATCCGGGCCTTCCACGCCTCAGGCAGATCGGCCGCCTGCAGCGTTCCGTCCATCAGCGCCAGTTCGAGTTCGAACCGCACCATGATGTGCAGGTTGTAGGTGACCTCATCCGCTTCGACCCGAATCAGATCCGGCTGCACGAGATTCACCGCGCGATAGAAGGCTTCGGGATCCACGTCGTGGAGCTGCGCCGGGAATACCTGCTGCAGGCGCGGGAAGTAGTGATGCCAGAAGTTGCGGCTGCGGCCGACGAGATTCTCCCACATTCTCGACTGCGACTCGTGCATGCCGAGGCTCGTCCCCCTGCTCAGCGGCGTCCGCTCCAGGGCGGGGGAGATCCCCTGCTCGTACATCGCATGGCCGGCCTCGTGGAAGATCCCGAAGATGGCCGAGGAGAGGTCGCGCCGGTTGTAGCGGGTCGTGATGCGCACGTCCTTCTGGCCAAACCCCGTCGCGAACGGATGGGGGGAACGGTCCAGCCGCCCGCGGCGCAAGTTGTAGCCAAAGGCCTCTGCCACCGCGAGTCCGAATTGCTCCTGACCCGCTTCATCGTACTCCCGATTCAGAAACGCGTCCTCCACGACCCGGCCGCGCTGTGCGATCGCGCGCACCAGCGGCACGGTGACCTCCCGCAGCCGGGCAAACAGGGTCTTCACGTCCGCGGTCGTCATCTCGGGCTCGTAGTTGTCCAGCAGCGCGTCGTACGGGTGCGCCTCGTAGCCCAGGTAGTCCGCTTCCCGCCGGGCGTAGTCAACCATCGTCTCCAGATGAGGGCGGAACGCGGGGAAGTCGTTCCTGGGCCGCGCCTCCCGCCAGACCTGGGTGCTGATGGATCTCGCGCGGGCGCGTTCGGTGACGAATTCGAGCGGCAGCTTGGTAACCTTGTCGAAATCCCGGCGCGTGACGCGCACCAGGGCGGCGTCGTCCGATTCGGGATCACGATCTGCCGCGCCGCGCTCGGCGGCCGCCAGCAGCTGAGCGGTCTGCTCGGAGACAAACATCTGGTGGAGGATCCGCGACAAGGTGGCCAGGTGATTGGCCCGCCCCGCCGCCCCCTCCGGGGGCATGTACGTTTCCTGGTCCCAGCTCAGCAGCGCCGCGGCGGCGCGAACGTCACTGATGGGTTTAAGATACGCGCGGAGGGCGTCTGCTGTCTGGGTGGCGGTCGCCTCGGTCATCTGCCGTGAACTCCTTGGGAGCGACGTCAGGAACTCACAACCTGGTCAATCTCGCGTGCGGAGTAGCACGGGAGCGTGAGGGTCTTCACGTTTCCTTGACTGCCCATCCAAAGGGCCAGTTTGCTGGCCGTCGCATTGTCCGGCGCATCGATCACGGCGAATGCGTCATAGGGACCCATCGTCCACCAGGACTCCCGCACCTTCGCGCCGAGTTTCTCAGCCTGCGCGCGGAATGCCTGCTCGCGCTTCGTCGTGTCCTTCGCGGAGCGCACGCCCTGCTCGGTCCACGTCAGCAAGATCAAATACGTTCCCATCGGCTTTCTCCTCTCGGGGAATACGACTTGATTTCACGGTCCCCGGATGCACTCCTGCGAACGCGAACAGGGAACAGGGAACCGCTGATTAGGAAGCGAGGGACGTGGATGGGGAGATAACCTTCCGCCGGCGGACGTCCCAGATCCCGCGGCTGGTCAGCCGGACCCAGGGCAGCGAATCAAATGTCAGAAAGAGCAGGCTGAACAGAGGGTCGGCGAACCGGTACCCGCGTGAGCGCATGATGGCGATGAACTCCCGGTTCGCCGCGGCGACTTCACCCCAGGGCCGCGAGGAGAAAATACCGCCCACGTCAAGCGGGAGCGTGAAGCGCTCGACGCCGTCTTCGACAACGGCGATGCCGCCGCCCTGACTCCGCAGCCGGTGATACGCGCGGGCCATGTCCGCCGGATCACGTCCCAGGATCAGGGGATCGAATGCGCTGCTGATCGTCGTGGCCAGCCCGCCCACTCCATCGGCGAAGCCGACGAGCCGGCAGCGTGTGACCCACTGCCCGCCGCGGTCCACCAGCAGCGCGGCCACCCCCGCGTCGGAAGGCGGGGCCTGCTCGAGAATGACGTCGTTGGTGAATGTCAGCACGGGCGCGTCCTCGGCGGGCGCGCGAAATACGTCGTCCGGAAGGACAGGCAGCTGAGCCGGAGGGACCAGCGCCGCCCACGGCAGATCCGGGGCGGTCGCGTGCCAGCCGCCGTCGGCAATGACCTCGCCGCCGGCGATCACGATGGTAGGGCGGGGATCCTCCAGGGCGTGCAGGACGTTCAAGTCGGCGCGCCGGCCGACCGCGATCTCCCCGCGGTCGGCGAACCCGAAGTAATCCGCCGGATTCACGGTGACCATCCGCAGGGCCTGCAGCGGGCTCAGTCCGGACTGCATGGCGATGGCGAGCAGGCCGTCCTGATACCCGTGCGCTTCCAGGAACGCCGGCGAGGGTCCATCCACGGTCAGCATCACGCGGCCGGATGCGATCGCCTCAGGCGAAAGCCCGGTCAGCAGCTCGGGCAGATCGGGGCGGATCGAGCTGTACCGCAGCATGACATACAATCCGGCGCGCAGGCGGTTGGCGACGTCCGCCGCCGTGATGGCTTCATGGCACGAGGTAAACCCCGCGGCGGCCAGCGCGGCCAGCCGTTCATAGGATGCCCCCGGGGCATGTCCCTCCACGCGCCGGCCGTCGCTCCGTGCGGCGGCAATCTTTTCCAGCAGCGCGGGATCGCCCGCAAGCACATCGGGCCATCGCGTCACCTCACCGACCGCGGCGGTGAACGGTTGACGCCACAGGTCTTGCAGATCGCGCAGCGCAAACCGTTCTTCGTCGGCAAAGGACTGCGGATGCAGGCGGATGAGCCAGCGCAGCGAGACCGGGAGACGGCTCAACGCGGCAAGCACGTCCGCGAGGTGAGTTGGCGGAGCGGTCATCATCAATGGAAGCGCATCCACGGCGGCGGTTGTGGTGCCGTGCGCCCCGATGGCGTACGCGAGTTGGGCGGGATTGGCAAGGAGGGCGTGCGTGTGGGGCTCGATGTAGCCGGGCACGATCGTCTTGCCGGTGACGTCGATGACGCGGGCGGCCCGGCCTGACAGGTCCGCTTCACGGCCGAAGCCTGTGATGCGATCGCCGGTCACCGCGATGGCGGCGCGAGAGGATGTGCCTTCCCGCACGTCGGCGACCAGCCCTCCAACCAGGCAGAGGTCGTGTCTTGTGGGATCGCCCATGTGGTCAGGATAGCGACGCCGGGGCAGGAACACCACCGGTTCCACGGAAGTCTCGCCGCAAACGAGCAGGGGGCGCCAGATGGCCACGACGAGGCAGGCAAAGAAGGCCGGACCCGTGCGGGCCTGGTTCTGTATCGAGTTTCACGGGGGGATTGCGCGAAAGATGCGGCGGTTGAAAGACGTTGAAGGCGCGCGGGGGTGGCCGGGCGGAGCATCGGTGATGCGCCTCGATCGGGTGAAGAAGATCAAAGGCCCCAAGCGGAAGCATGCATTTAACGCGTTTGTCGAGATCGAAGCCGCCGACTACGGAGCGCTCGATCGAGTCTTCGACTACATCGAGGCGCACTTTTCCCACGTCGACGTTTACGAGTTCTGAAGCACCAGACCGACGACCTCTTCCATCGACATGCGGCGGCCGGCGGCCGTCGCGCTGCTGAACGCGGCATCTCCAAGTGCGAGCCGGAGCCGTTCGGTCTCGCGGGCGACGGTGTCGCGGGTCAATGCCGAGCGGGGGAACTGGATGCCGTCCCGAAGTGCGCCGGCCGCCGAGATCAGCGTCACCGCGCGTGCAGGGTCGTCCAGCAGCGATGCGAGGTGTTCGAGACACTCGGCGACCCCGGCCTTGTCGCCCATCGCATGGCGCAGCTGCAGACATTCGCGCCACAACGCCGCGGCTGTCGCAACGTCGTCCTGCGCCTGCGCGATACCCGCCAGTCCGGCGATGGAGGCGGCAATGCCCTGTTTATCACCGAGCGCGCGGCGGATGTCGAGGCTTTGTTCGAACAGGTGACGCGCCCGCGCATGGTCCCCGCGTGCCCTCGCCACGTCCCCCAGATTGTACAAGGACGCGCCGATGCCGCGCCGGTCGCCGAGGGCTTGACGCAGGGCGAGGCTCTCTTCGAATAACGGCGCGGCGGCAGGGTGGTCGCCCTGATCGCTCGCCAGCACCCCCAGCATGTGCAGGGCGAAGGCGGTTCCCCGCCCGTCGCCGATCTCCCGAAACAGCTCCAGGCTCTGCCCGGCCAGCCCGGTGGCGGCTGGATAATCCCCGCGATGGTCGGCCACCGCGGCCAGGTTGATGAGCGTGGCCGCAATGAGACGCTTGTCCCCGGATGCCCGTCCGTACGAGAGACTCTCCTCGTACAGCTGCTGTGCGGCGGTATAGTCGCTCCGCCCGTACGCGATGTTGCCCAGGGTGCGCAGGGCTCCGGCGACCTCTTCGTTGTCACCGAGGTGCTGCTGCAGCACCAGCCCGGCCTCGCTGAAGGTGCGCGCGTCCTCGTAGTCGCCCTGATATTCGGCGATCCGGGCCAGTCCGAGCAGCCCGCGCGCCTGGATGTCGGGATCGACATTCATGCCGGCGGTCAGTGCGGCTTCCAGCCAGCGGCGCCCCTCACTCCAGTAGCCGCGGACGAGCCAGAACGGGGCCAGCGCTCCTGCCAGGCTGAGGGCGGCAGCGACGTCGCCGCTCTCCAGCCCCCACGCCAGCCCGGCGCGCAGGTTGTCGTGCTCGACCTCCACCCGGCCCAACCATTCCTGCTCCGGCCGGCCTGGAGGATCCAGCCGGGTGAGCAGCGCCACGCACCAATCCAGCTGCCGCGTGCGGACGGACGACGCGTCTCCCCCCTGGACCAGGCGTTCCAGCCCGTACTGCCGGATGGTTGCCAGCATCCGGTAGCGGAGGTCGGTGGCCTGCGCCTCGGCGATGAGCATGGACTTGTCGACAAGATGGCCGACCAGCGTGAGCACGTCGCCGTGCGGGATGCCCGGCCCCACACAGACATGCTCCGCTGCCTGCAGGGTGCACCCGGCCGGAAAGACGCTCAGCGCCCGCAGGGCCGCTCGTTCAGGTTCCGACAGCAGTTCGTAGCTCCAATCGAGGACGGCCTGCAGCGTCTGCTGACGGGGGAGCGCCGTGCGGCTGCCGCCGGTGAGCAGGCCGAAGCGATCGTTGATGCGCTGCGCGATCTGCGCGACGCTGAGCATCTTCACCCGCGCCGCGGCCATCTCGATCGCCAGGGGGATCCCGTCGAGGGCCGCGGCGATCTGCGCCACCGCGGGGGCATCGGCATCCGTCAACTGCAGGTCCGGCCGCGCAAACGCCGCCCGATCGATGAATAACCGGGTGGCCTCCGCGGCCGACAGGCTCCGGATGGACAGCGAGTGCTGGTCGGGCAGGGTCAGCGACGGCACCCGGTAGATCAATTCCCCCATGATGCCCAGCGGCTCACGGCTCGTGGCCAGCGTCGCCAGGCCCGCGCTCGCCTGCAGCAGCGCGTCCACCAGGAACGCGGCCGCATCGATGAGGTGCTCGCAGTTGTCCAACACCAGCAGCATCCGCCGCGTGCGCACGGCGGCGGCCAGGGTCGTCTGCAGCGGCCGCCCCGGCTCCTCGCGGATGCCCAGCACGGTCGCGACGGCCTGGGGAACCAGCCCGGGATTCGCCAGCGATGCCAGCTCGACCAGCCAGACCCCGTCAGGAAATTCATCGACCACTTCCGCCGCGACCTGCAGCGCCAGCCGTGTCTTGCCGCAGCCGCCGGGTCCGGTCAGCGTCAGCAGGCGGGTAGTGGACAGCAGCCTCCGGACATCCGCGATCTCGCGGTCGCGCCCGACGAAGGAGGTCAATTGGACCGGCAGGTTGTTGGGAATCGCGTCCAGAGATCGAGGGGGCGGAAACGCGATCGGCAGGCTCGGGTGCAGGAGCTGGTACAGTGTCTCGGGCTGCTGCAGGTCCTTCAACCGGTAGCGGCCCAGCACGCGCAGCGTGACCTCGGGAGGCAGCCGGCCGGCGATCGCGTCGCGCGTGGTCTGCGAGAGAAGAATTTGGCCCCCGAAACCGGCGGCGCAGATGCGCGCCGCGCGATGCACGTCGAGCCCGACGTACCCCGAGCCCGTGCGCACCGGGTCGCCGGTGTGCATGCCGATCCGCACCCGCACGGCGGCGCCTTCCGGCCACGGATGCTTCAGGACGGCACGCTGCATGGCAACCGCCGCGGCGGCGGCCTCTGCCGCGTCGGCGAAGGCGACGAAGAACGCGTCGCCCTGGGTGTCAATCTCCTGACCATGGTGGGGGGCGAAGGTCTCTCGCAGCAGGCGGTGATGGTCGGCGAGCAGTGCGGCGTAGTTCTGGTCCCCGAGGTGGCGGAGCAGGTCCGTCGATCCATCCACATCGGTGAAGATGAACGTGACCATGAACATCGCTCCACCCCCGCCATCCTTCGAGGGTCTGCGCGGCGTTCTCCTCCCGAGGAGGAGCGGAGGGGGAGGTCCCCTTCAGGGCGCGCGAGAACGCATCTAACCGTGAGAGAGGGACTGCGACCCGGCGCCGAGGCCTCCGTCACGGTCGTGGTGACAACAGACATGCTGGCGACGTTTGAGGAATTGGGCCCGGTGCACCCGCTGTATGCCACGTGGTCGATGGTCCGCCACATGGAACTGGCCTGCCGTAAGATCATCCTGCCGTTCCTGGAACCCGACGAAGATGCGGTCGGCCACAGCATCAGTGTGACCCACCTCGCCGCGACGCCGGCCGGCGAGGCCGTCACGGTGAAGGCGCGGCTGCTGCGACTTGACGGGCGCCGGATCATCTGCGCCGTCGATGCCTACAATCCACGCGAGAAGATCGGCGAGGGGACGCAGGTACAGGTGTTGGTCCGCAAGGACCGGCTGGCCTCGCGCATCCGCGCTTTGCAAGGTGGCGAGGCGACGTCGCATGGGGCCTGAGGCGCTGCGCGGCTCGCTCGTCCCGCTGGTGACCCCCTTCGAGCAGGGCCGGATCGACGATCGCCGGTTCGCGGAGTTGATCCACTGGCAGATCGACTGCGGCAGCCATGGGATCGTCGTGGCCGGGACCACCGGCGAGCCCGGCGCCTTGTCGGCCGAGGAACGCGAGGGGCTGATCGACCTGGCGGTCCGCACGGCGCGCAAGCGCGTCCCGGTCGTCGCCGCGACCGGGACGAACAACCACGACGAGACCCTGCGCCTGACCCGGTTCGCTTCGCGCGCCGGCGTGGACGCGGCCCTGATCGTCGTCCCGTACTATATCCGGCCGGCCCAGGAGGGACTGTATCGTCACTTCCGCACCATCGCCGATGCGGTCGAGATCCCGATCATCCTGTACAACATCCCGGGGCGGGCCGCGGCAAATCTCGAGCCCGAGACGATCGCAGCCCTGGCGCGCGACTGCCGGAACATCATCGGCGTCAAGGAAGCCAACAAGGATTTCGAGCACACGAACCGCGTGCTGCACCTCTGTGGGCGATCCTTTTTGGTGTTCTCGGGCATTGAGATGCTGTGCTTCCCGATGCTGGCGATCGGCGGGTCGGGCCACGTCAGCGCCACCGGCAACGTCCTCCCGCGTGAAGTGGCCAGGCTCTATGACCTCTGCGCCGCCGGAAAGTGGGAGGAGGCGCGCGAGCTGCACTACGCGCTGCTGCCGATGAACGAGGCCCTGTTCATCGAGACCAACCCGGTACCGGTGAAGACCGCGCTGGGCCTGATGGGCAAGATCATCCCCGAGGTCCGGTTGCCCCTGGTGGCGATGTCCGAGGCGCATACCGCGGAATTGCGCGAGGTCATGCGACGGTACGGCCTGCTCACGGAGCGCGCGACGGCGACCTGACGTCTTGTTGCGTCCCCTTGCGTCATGTTGCGTCCGGAAGCAATAGGACGCGATAACACGCGACAAGACGACTGGAGGGGCGAATGCCTGCTAGAACGGGTCAGCAATTCATCGACGGTTTGCGCAGCCAGCCGCGCGAGATCTGGATCGGCGGGGAACGGGTGGCGGACATTACCACCCACCCGGCATTCCGCAGCGTCGTGCGCAGCGTGGCCGCACTGTACGACCTGCAGCACGTGCCCGCACGCACCGACGAGATGACCTATGTCTCCCCCAGCAGCGGCAGCCGGGTCGGCCTGTCGTTTCTCACTCCGCGCTCACGTGACGACTTAGGCCGCGTGCGGCGGATGATGAAGACGTGGGCGGATTACTCCGGGGGCATGATGGGACGGTCCCCCGACTACCTGAACCGTGCGGTGACGGCGTTCGCCGCGGCCGCCGACTACTGCGGTGAGAACGATCCGCGCTTCGCGCAGCACATCCGCGCGTACTGCGAGACCGTGCGCGAGGGCGACCTGTGCCTGACGCACACGCTGATCAACCCGCAGGCGAATCGCTCGGTCGGCCCAAGCGCGCAGGTAGATCCGTACCTGGCGGCGGGCATCGTCCGGGAGACTGATGCCGGGGTGGTGCTGCGCGGCGCGCGCATGCTGGCGACGCTGCCGATCGCCGACGAGATCATGGTCTTCCCCTCGACGCTGCTGCGCGGCAAAGAGGAAGATCAGCCGTACGCGTATGCCTGCGCGCTTCCGTGCGGGCAGCCCGGCTTGAAATTCGTCTGCCGGGAAACATTTGATCCCGGTGGTTCGACGTTCGACTACCCGCTGAGTGCGCGATTCGAGGAAATGGATGCGGTCGTCATCTTCGATGACGTGCTCGTCCCGTGGGAGCGGGTCTTCCTCCTGCGGGACGTGGAGCGGTGCAACAAGGCGTTCTCGGCGACCGGCGCCGTGGCGCACATGGCGCATCAGGTCGTGACCAAGAATATTGCCAAGACCGAGTTCCTGCTGGGCATCGCCTCCCTGATCGTCGAGACGATCGCCATCGAGCA
>DASXUC010000133.1:0-38247 GCA_036505015.1 bacterium
CCCCAACGGCAAAGTGTATACGATCCAGATTCTGCGCGGGGTGAGGTTCCACAACGGCCGCGAGGTCAAAGCCGCCGATGTGAAATACTCGATCGAGCGCCAGTCCCATCCCTCCGCGCGGTCGTGGGGGCCTTCGTTCGATGCCAACATCGTCGGCGCCAAGGACGTCATCGCCGGCAAGGCCACGACGATGGCGGGAATCGAGGTGGTCGACGACTACACCGTGCGGTTCACCCTGGAGCAGCCTCAGGGCGCCTTCACCGCGATCCTGTCGATGTCGATCAACGCCATCGTGCCGAAGGAGGAAGTCGCCCGCTGGGGCGAGGACTTCCGGCTCCACCCGGTCGGCACCGGACCGTTCAAGCTGGACAGATGGACGCCCGGCCAGGAGATCGTCTTCGTCCGCAATCCCGCCTACTTCCGCACAGGGCTCCCCCACCTCGACCGCGTCGTATACAAACTGGGCGTGGATCCGAGCGTCGGCCTGCTGCAGTTCGAGCGGGGACAGACGGATTATCTGGCCGACGGCATCGCGGCCCAGGACGTGCAGCGCGTCCGCGCCGATCCCACGCTGAACGCGGAAGTGTTCATCGCCGAGAACGTCTACCTCTCGTTCCTGCTGATGAACACGAGCGTCGCGCCCTTCACCGACGTGCGTGTGCGGCGCGCTATCGCGATGCTGGTGGACCGCAACCGGCTGGTGCAGGTGGCCGGCGGCCTGGGCACACCGGCGCAGGGCTACATCATCCCGCAGATCGCGTGCTACGATCCGAGTTTCAACGGCGTACCGGCCTACGATCCGGCGCGCGCCAAGGCCCTGCTGGCGGACGCCGGCTATCCGAGCGGCTTCACCGTGAACCTTGACTCGTCGACGACCGGCAGCATCCCCTACTCCGCGGAGTGGCAGCAGGTGCTCCAGCAGAGCTTTGCGCAGGCCGGTATCCGCGCGGAGGTGCGGCGGGTCACCGGCGGCACACTGAACTCGCAGCTGGCGTCGGGCGCCACCGTGCTCGCCCTCAACGGTTGGGGCGCGAGCTTCCTCGACCCGGTCGACCACATCGGCACCCTGCTGGTCAGTGACGGCGCCAACGCGATCCGCGCCCGCTACAGGAACTCTGAAATCGACCGGCTGTACCGGCAGGCCGAGCGCACCTCGTCGGGACAGGTCCGCTGCCGCTACTATCAGCAGATCAACCGGATGGGGCTGGACGACATGCCGATCATCCCGCTGGTGGTCACCCGGACGATGCAGCTGCGGTCGCCGCGGATCAGTACATTTGTATGGCACCCCATCTACAACGCTCCCATCTTCGAGGAGCTGGTGCTGGCACGGTAGCGGAGCGCCGCCCGTGAGCGAAGGCCGTACCGATCAGGGGCTGGACATCGACGTCCAGCCCCTGATGATTCCCACGCGCGACGGCACGGCGCTGTCGGCCAATCTCTTCCGGCCGCGCACGGACGCCCGCGTGCCCTGCGTGGTCGAGTACACGCCGTACCGCAAGGACGACTTCCGCGGCGCGGCGCGCGACTTCGGGCACTTCTACTTCGCACAGCGCGGGATCGCCTCGGTACAGCTCGACGTCCGGGGCACAGGGGACGCCGAGGGCACTGTCACCGACGAATATCAGTACCCGCAGGAACAGCTCGACGGGTACGACGCCCTGGAATGGCTCGCCGCGCAGCCCTGGTGCACGGGACGCACCGGTCTCTGGGGCACGTCGTACGCGGGCTTCACCGCGTTCCAGATTGCCCAGCTGCAGCCGCCGTCGTTGGGAGCCATCGCTCCGATCTACGCGACCGATGACCGGTACACCGATGATATGCACTTCTGCGGCGGGGCGCTGAACGGATGGAGCGTCATCGGGTCGTACGCCCTGGGCATGGTGACCCGCAATGCGCTGCCGCCGTACCCTGAACTGGCCGGCGCGGGCTGGCGGACCCGGTGGATCAACCGGCTGGACGGCAATGCTCCCTGGCTGATCCGCTGGATCGAAGAACAGCTCGACGGGCCGTACTGGCGGTCGACGCTGGCCCGGCGGTATGACCGCGTGCGAGTACCGACGCTGATCATCGGGGGATGGGCGGATTTTTACGTCAACTCCGCCGTGCGCTGGATGGCCCACCTTACCGTGCCCAGGAAACTCATCATGGGTCCGTGGCCGCACACGCCGCCCGACGCGGCGGTCCCGGGCCCGCGGATCGACTTCCTCCATGAGATCACGCGGTGGTGGAAGGAATGGCTGCTGGGCGAACCGACCGGCATCACACGTGAACCACCGGTCACGGTGTTCATCCAAACCTCGAGGCCGCCGGGCATCCCCGACACCGCACCGGGATTCTGGCGCTTTGAAGACGAACTGCCGCCGCGGCGAACGCAGGAGCAGCGATGGTACGTGCACCGCGGCGCGCTGTCCCCCGATGAGCCGCGAGACGCGCAGGTGGCGGAATACGAGTCCGTGCCCGTCGTGGGTTTCGCCGACGTGCGGTGGGACGACCAGCGCGGGAACGACGAGTTCTCGCTCCTCTACACGTCAGAACCGCTGGCCCACGATCTTGAGATCCTGGGCTTCCCCCGCGCCGCGCTCCACATCTCTGCGGATACCCCCGTCGCGTTCTGTGCCGTCCGGTTATGCGACGTCGCGCCCGACGGCACCTCGACGCTGGTGACGAAGGGGCTGCTCAACGCGACCCGCCGCCGGGGCATGGATCGCGCCGATCCCCTCGTGCCCGGAGAGGTCTACGAGCTGAACATCGAGCTCCATGCCGCGTCCTGGATCTTTCCGCAGGGGCACCGCGTACGTGTGTCGATCTCCGGCGCCGATTTCCCGGAGGTCTGGCCCGCGCCGCAGCCCGGAGTGCTGCGGGTCCACAGCGGACCCGACACACCGTGCAGCATCACGCTGCCGGTCACCCCACCGGCGCCCGGAGGGTCCGGTCCCCAGCTGCGCCCCCCCGCCCCGCGGCACTCGCGGTTCTCATCCACGAGTGACCATCCCGCAGCGTCTGCGACCTACGATCCCCAGTCGGGCAGCGCGGTCGCGCGGCGGGAGCTCGGCGAAACCATCCATCACCCCGACGGCGTCACGACTTTGACGAGCGCGCACCGCACGGAGATGACCGCGGCGGCCGCGGGCCCGGCGGCCGCGGCGGCACGGGCGTGGGACCGGCGGACGCTGGTGCGGCCGGGACTGGCGGTTGAGAGCACCGCCACCGCAGAACTGCGCGGTGACACGAATAGCTTCGTGCTTGACCTGTCACTGGACGTGACACTGGATGGAACATCGTTTTGGTCGCGGCGCTGGATTCGTACGGTCCCGAGGCTCCTGCTGTGATCACGCTCGACGGCCGGTCCGTGACCATCGATGCCGTCGCCGACGTGGCGCGCAACTTCACGCCCGTCGCGATCTCCCCAGACGCAACTGCGCGCATGGATCATTCGCATCGCCTGATGCTCGATTTGATCGCTCACGGGCACCCGATTTACGGCGTGACCACCGGCCTGGCCGACCGCAAAGGGTCGCCGATCCCACCAGAAGAGACCGACGCGTTCCAGCGCCGGATTGTGCTGAGCCATGTCGTCGGCGTGGGCCCCGCGCTGGGTCCGGATGTCGTGCGCGCGGTGATGGTCGCCCGGGTCAACATGCTGGCCGCCGGAGGCTCGGGGGCCCGCGGGACGATTGCGGACGGGCTGATCGCGTTGTTGAATCAGCGCATCCACCCGTGCGTCCCCGCGTCGGGATCCTTGGGAGTGACCGATTTGACGCACTTAGCCCACATCGCCCAAGTCCTCCTCGGCGAAGGGACGGTAGAGGTCGCCGGCGAGGTGATGCCGGCAGGCGCGGCGCTGAGCGCAGCCGGGCTGACGCCGCTGCAGCTGGGACCCAAAGAGGGTCTGGCCCTGATCAGCTCCAACGCCGGATCGGTCGGCCGGGGGGCCGTGGTGCTGTGGGATCTGGAGTGGTTGGTCGTCACGCTGGACGTCGCCGCCGCGCTCAGCATCGAGGCCTTCCGGGCCAATGTCGCCCCCTTCGCCCCCGACGTCGAGCGGGCCCATCCGGATCTCGGACAGGCGGCGACGGCGCAGCGTCTGCGGAGACTGCTGGCCGGCAGCGATCTGCACGTCCCCGGCGCGGCGCGATCGCTGCAGGACCCGTATAGCTTCCGCTGCGTGCCGCAGACCCACGGCGTCCTGCGGAACTCGCTGGCCGCGGCCCGGTCCGTCATCGAGCTGGAACTCAACGCCGCCGCGGACACCCCTCTGATCTCGGTGGACGGCGGCCGCGTGGTCTCCAATGGGAACTTCCTGGCCCTTGGCGTCGCGGTGGCATTCGAGCAGCTCGCCATCGCACTCGCGCATGCAACCGCACTCTCGGTGGAACGGCTGCGGGCATTGCTCTCCGGTCGCATGACCGGGCTGCCCGGCACGCTGATCGAAGCCGCGACCCCGCAGACGGGACTGTGCATCCTGCAGGAGGCCGCCGGCAGTCTGCAGACGGGCATCCGCGCGCGGGCGAATCCGTCGTCACTGGACTTCGCACCGATCGCCGACGGCGTGGAGGACCATGCGACCAACGCCATGGACGCGGTGGCAAAGGTCGAGGCGGACATCCAGGATGCGGTTTCGATCGTGGGCATCGAACTGCTGGCGGCCGCCCAGGCCGTCGACCTGCGGGGAGCGATACATCTGGGCGCGGGGACGCAGGCGGCACGGGATCTGGTCCGGCGTGAGGTCCCCTTTCTGCGGGAAGATACCCCGCTCGCGCCGCTGATCGAGGCGCTGGCGTTGCGGGTGCGGTCCGGTGCGTTCGTGGAAGAGGTTGAGCAGTCATTGCCAGGAGCGTGAGCGACGAAGCAATCTCGAGATTGCTTCGCTTCGCTCGCAATGACAGGCGCTCAGATCTGACGGAGTCGGGGATCCAGCACGGGGTAGACGAAGTCCAGCGCGAGGTTGACGGCTCCGACGATCACGGCGGCGACGAGGACGGTCCCCATCGCCAGCGGCACGTCGAAGCGCAGCACCGCCTCGACCATCTGCGCCCCGATCCCCGGCCAGCCGAACACGGCTTCGATCACGACCAGCCCGCTCGCGAAGTTGGCGAAATCCAGTCCCCACATGGTGATGATGGGGATCAGCGCGTTCCGCAGCGCGTGGTTCACGATCACCTGCCGTTGGGATAGTCCCTTGCTGCGCGCGGTCCGCACGTAGTCCCGCGTCATCACGTCCAGCAACGTCGACCGGATCACGCGCGCGTACCAGCCCGCGTAGGCGATCCCCACGGCGAGCGCGGGCAGGATGATGTGCCGCACGTCCCCATAGCCGCCCAGCGGCAGCCAGCCCAGCCGCGCGCCGACGACATAGAGCAGGAACAAACCGATCCAGAAATGCGGCAGCCCTAACGTCACCATCGTCCCGACCATCGCCACCCGGTCGAAGCGGCTGCCCGGCCGCACGGCCGAGAGGATGCCCACGGGCAGCCCGATCGCCGCTTCCGCGAGCACGCAGGCGACGGCCAGCTGCACCGACGGCCCCACATGCGTCAGCAGCATCTCCACGACCGGCCGGCCGAAGACGAAGGAGCGCCCAAGATCCCCGTGCAGCAGACGCCAGAGGTAGCGCCCGTACTGGACGTACAGGGGCTGGTCGAGCCCCAGGACTTTTCGCAGGTTCTCCGTGACCTGGGCCGATGCCTGTGGCCCCGCGATGGCGGCCCCCGGATCCTGGGGGACGGCGAACATGAGCAGGAACGTCACGGTGGCCACGAACCACAGCAGCAGCAGCATGCCTCCCGCACGGGTCACGAGGGTGCGGGCGATCACGGGGCACCTTGCCGGCGGGCGCCGGAGGTGGGATCAAATGCGTCGCGCAGCCCGTCTCCAAGCAGGTTGAAGCTCAGCACGGCCACCGCGATCACGGCGCCCGGAAAGAAAAAGATCCACGGTGCGCTGCGATAGGCCCGCGCGCCTTCATAAATGATCGATCCCCAGGATGCCGTCGGCGGCTGCACGCCCAGGCCGAGAAAACTCAACGATGCTTCTGCCAGGATCGTCGCCGGAACCCGCAGCGTGAAATACACGACCAGCAGTGGCACTAACTGGGGAACGATGTGGCGCAGCAGGATTCGCAGCGAGCCGGCCCCCACCGCTCGCGCGGCATCGACAAACTCGCGCTGGGACACCGACAGCACCTCGCCGTAGAACACCCGCGCCGGGTACGCCCACGCGAAGACGGACAGCACGAACACGACGACCCAGATGCCGCGCGGCAACACGCTGACCAGCGCCAGCATCAGCAGCAGGCTGGGGAAACTCAGCACCGCATTGGTGATCCAGATCAAGACGGTTCTCACGGGCCCATGGAAATAGCCCGCACTTACCCCCACGGCCAGCGCGAGGATCAGCGCGGCGAACGTCGAGATCACGCCGACGGCGAGCGACACGCGGGTTCCCCAGATCACCCGGCTGAGCAGATCGCGTCCTAACAGGTCGGTGCCGAACAGGAAGGCCGGCGACGGGGCCAGCGGAGCGCCGAGCGGGCTCAGGCCTTCGGGGAACTGAAAGTTCGGATCATGGGGGGCGACGTACGGGGCCAGCACCGCGATGGCGACGAACAGCGCAACCCCGATGCCGCCGGCCAGCGCATACCGATCTCGCTTCAGAGTCCGCCAGGCGCGTCCGCTCGACGACAGCGCCGCCTGGCGGGGCGCAGCCGTGGCGGGCTGCGCGGCGCGCACGCGGATGTTCACTTCACGACAAGCACACCCTTCATTCCCAGCTGATAGTGACTTTGATAATGACAGTAGTACGGGTAGGTCCCGGCGGCTAGGCGGACCGCTCTCACGGCCGACTGCCCGGTACGTAGGAAGCTGGAGATCTCGGGGATGCCGAAGAGGTCCTTTCCGGCGGCATCGGTCAGTACGAAATTGTGTTCAAGCGTCCCGGCGTTGGTCAGTGTCACGGTGACCTCCCCGGCCCGGAGGGTCGCTTCCGCGGGCTCGAAAGAGAGGTCAACTGCCCGCACTGTCAGGGTTTGAGGCAGTCTGGAACCCGTGCGGGAGATCTGCCACCAGCGTCCGAGCCCAAGGGCGACCGCAATTCCGATCGCGACCGCCGCGACGATCATCCACCGCGAAGTCATGCGGTGATGTTCGGAACAGAGGACGGGGCCACCTGTCAACCGAAAACAAGCGCGCAATGACTGGTTCGTCACTCACCATCGCGCTGCGCCTGCGGGAGATTGCACACCTGTTCAAGCCTTCCGCTGCGACCCCGCTCTCGGACCAGTACTATCCGTTTGGGTCGAAGCCCGGAATCGAACAGGCCCTCGCGGAAATCTACGCGCATCCCCGCGCGCGTGAGGTCACCCTGGTGATCACGCTTCCCCTTGACCACCTCACGCCGGGTCTGGACGGCACCGTGCAGGATGCGGTCAGGCGCTATGCGGATGCGCGAATTCTCGAGGCCCGCTACCAGTCAATCAAGACCAGAGACCAGGCCACGCGGGCCCTGCCTCTCGCCGTGCTCGGCCTGATCCTGATCGCCGGCTCCGTACCGCTGATGGATCCGTCGCTCTCGTACCTGGTGCAGCTGGCCGGCAACGGCCTCAGCGTGGCGGGATGGGTGGCGGTCTGGTACCCGCTGGACTCGCTGATCTTCCAGGTCTGGCTGCAGCGGCAGGACGGGCGGGCCTATCTGATTCTGCGCGATACACACGTTTCGGTTCGCGCCGAGACGTGAGCCAGGGTCTTGCGTTTCAGCTGACCCGACCTAAATCAGCACCTGGGTGCCGCAGCGATTTGCGTTCGAACTGCGCGGCGAGGAGCGCAACGTCGTCGTGCAGCGGCCGATCGGCGACCATTTCCTGCACCACTCGTTCGCAGACCGCCGCGGGATCGATCGGGCCGCCGCGCACCACTTCTTCCAACTCGGCGAGTCCATGGTCAATGCCGGCTCCCCGCCGCTCGACGAGCCCGTCGGTGTAGAACACGAGCGTGGCGTTCTCGGGAAGGGGCACCTCCGCTTCCTCGGGAGGGCGCGAGATGCCGACTCCAAGGGGCACGGTCCTGCCTTCCATCAGGAACCGGGTTGTCCCATCCGGCTTCACGACCAGGGGCGGAGGATGCCCGGCATTCGCGAAACTGATGCGCATCGCCTCTGAAGAGACGACCATGTAGATCCCCGTCGCCATCATGCGCAACGGAAGCCGCTGCAGGAGATTGTCCACGCGGTGCAGGACAGCGGACGGCGGATGCCCGTCCAACGCCAGAACATGCAGGGCCGTCCGCAACTGCCCCATCAGGGCGGCGGCTTCCACCCCGCGGCCGCTGACATCACCGATCGCCAGTCCGATCCGCCCGTCCGGAAGAGGAATGACATCATACCAGTCCCCACCGATATCCATGGTGTTGGCTGGAATGTATCGTGCGCTCACCGCCGCCGCGGGCAGGTCGGGAAGTTGCTGAGGCAGAAGATTCCGTTGCAGCGTTTCGATGATTTTACGCTGAAACTCATCTGCGCGGCCGAGCGCAATGGACATGCCACACCGGCGGCCGAGATCTTCGGCAAACACCTGATCGGCAAGATCAAAGCGGGGCGCCGCATTACCCCGGCCAAACGTGATGACCCCATCGATCTGATGATTGTGTCTGAATGGCACCCGCAGGACGGCTTTCGTCCCCACGGCACGAAGCAGGGAGAGATGCCGTGGATCCGACACGAAAGCTTCTCGGGCGGAGTCCGAACCCTCTCGGAGTAATTCAGCCCGGTGGATCTCCCCCAGCATACCCACCTTCGCGGGATCGGCATGCGCGATTGCCACGAGATGCGTCGCCCCGCTGCTACCCCCAACTAGCTCCACGATGCACCAATCGGCAAAACCAGGGACCACCGCGCGGGCCACATCCTTTAGCGACGTGTCGTACTTCAACGTCGCCCCCAGCATCGCGCTGGCATCGGCCAGCAGCCAGAGGCGCTGATCTCCTCGTTCGGCTTCTCGTTCACGGTCGCGGAGATGGGCCGGCGCGAGGGCCGTGAGAAGAACCATCAGCGCAAACAGCCCCACGGTGATCAGATACGAGGGGAGGTCGAACGCACCGGCGGGTGCGAACAGAAAGTATGCCGCCGCGCCGATCGCGAGGAGGGCTGTAGCCAGTCCCGCGGCCCGGCCGACGAAGTACGCCATCCCCCCGACAACCGGAAGGTAGATGAACAAGAAGATCTCGGGGCCGGGGAAGCTGAGACGGAGCACCGCGCCGATGAGCAAGATACCCGTGAACCCGGCGAGGGTAATAGCGAGCTGGGCCCATACGCCGAAATCGGGCAGAACGATCGTGCCGCGGCGACGGATCTTATCCCGCATACCAGATGGAAATTCCTCCCCCCCCAATTCCGCTCCTGCCGCCCAGATGCTAACCGGGCTTTCGCCGTATTCGCGCCACGACAAAAACGCCGCCACCCAACGCCCGTTCGTCAAAGATCTTGACCCGCTGAGGCACGAATCGGTAGAAGCGGTATCGATGAAGATCTGAGGAAGAGTAGTCTCGGAACCGCGCGCTGTAGAGCCGCTGCGCCGTCCGCGCGATGTCTCCCATCGCCTGCGCGCACCGACCGAAAAACTGCAATCCCGCGTCCGGCTTCCCCCACACCTGTGCCGAACTGAAGACGGCCATCGCCATCGATGGATTCACCGCGACGTTGCGGCAGTGAGTGGCGTGCGGATCGGACAGAAAGAACAACTCCAGATCCGGCGAGTAACAGAAGTACGCGGTGTTGATATGGGCCTGTGCGCCTCTTGTGGTGGCCATTGAGCACAGTACGTTCGTGCGCAGGATGCGGGAGACACTGCCGCGCAGGCGGGCCTGCGAGAAGCGCTTGGTGACCTGATGCCCGCCGGGATCAACAACCAGTTCGACGATCAGCCTCGCCGCCATAGTTTCCTCTCTGCCACACCAGGCGACGCCGTATCCTAGGGAGGGGATCGGGGACGTCCGAATGGGAGGATCCACACCGGGCGGAGGGGCCCAGGAGGACGTCCCCGGTCTCCTCCCTACCCTCTATACGTCACAACTCGCCCCCACAGACTCTTCGTGCCCCAGATGCCTGACCGCAGGCACTCCAGCTGCACGATCTGGCTGTGGTCGACGAACAGGTTCACCTCGGGGCCGTAGTTCTTGACGTACCAGGCAAACACTTCGGGGTCGGCGGCCTCGAACATCACGTGGTCCAACCCTAGTGCCTGGATGAACTTCGCGGGGACGTCGGTGCGCCAGGGTTCAACACTTTCCGTGATCCCCTCGGACTCGATCATGATCATGTCAGCGCCGGCTTCCAGAAACTGCTTTGCCTGGGCGATGCCCCAGGCCGGATCGCGTGTCCCCTCGGCCGCCAGCTCCGCCGCCGCCGTGGCACCGCCCGCGCCGAACTGAATGCCGACCTCCGGTTTCGCCTTCAGGCCGGACTCCTGGACCTTTTCCACGAGGGCCAGCCAGTCGTCGCTGGGGATGGTGATGAATCCGGTGCTGACCTCGATGATGTCGAACCCGATGGCCTTGCACTCGTCGATGTACTTCTGTACGGCCTGTGGACCCTGGGTGAGCACATACTCGATGAATCCGCCGGTAGAGACCAGCACGTCGTGCTCGTGGCAGAGATCGATCAGCGCCTTGACCGCCGGGCGTGGCATGAGCGTAAACGAACCGCCCGCGAACTTGAGGCTGTCGACGTACGCCCCCATCGTCTCGAGCACGTCCTGCAGGTACCGCGTGCCCATCGGCGTGTAGTACGGGCCGCGGATCTCGGTGAGCCCCCGGGTGCGCGGCTTGGACTGCCGTTCGTTGACCTTCAGGAACGGAAAGGATCGATCGGGCGCCCCGCGCGACTTCTTGGCCATCACCAGTGCCTCCTAGGTGGTCGATTCTCGTCCGACCCGAGCGAGCAGACTGACAAGTTCGGTCATCTGCGCTTCGTCAAGCCGCGACACGGTATCGACAATCGCCCCGCGCAACTCCTCATTTGCGGCGGACGCGCTCAACCGGTTGAACTTCTCGATCACTGTCTCCCACGCCATCGGACGGGTGTAGAACCCTTCGTAATCTGTCCTTTCCTTCACCAGCCGCCGGCCATCCCGGAGGGTGATCTCGATCCGGCAGGGCATCTCCGCCGGAAAGCGCTTGCTGTAGTCCGGATCTTCACGGATGGCCACCCGCCGCAGCAACCGCTGGACGTCGTCACGACGAATCCGGTCGGGCACGTACTGCGCGGGCATGACTTGTCCGTCGAGGAGCGCCACCGCCACCATGTAAGGCAGGCTGTGGTCGGCTTCCTCTTTCGTCCGGATCTCCGTCTTGGGACCTTCCTCCCCGCCGCCGATGATATGGAAAGCGACCGCGAAGGTAGCGACCTCGACCCGCTCGACATCGCCCGGGCGGATGTGGTGCTCGGTCCGCAGTTCCAACACGCCTTCCAGCGTCGCCTGGGAATGGATTTCCGCATTGTACTTTTTCAAGATCGTCCTCTTGACCCGCTCCAAGTCCTCACGAGCCCAATCAATGTGGAAATTCCCGGCAATCGCATCGATGAACCCCTTGTTGCCCTCGAACACTTCCGCAGGGCCGGTGATACCCCGCTTCGCGAGGAAGGCGGCATGCGTGCCCCCAAACGCCGTATTCGGATAGGCCAGGCCCTTCCAGTGCGACAGCGTGCCGGTACGGGTCACGCGAAGCGCATTGAACGCCGTGCCGGCAATGGCCACGGCGTTGGCGATGCCAGACACGTCCAACCCCAGTGCTTTGGCGACGCCGGCCGCGACCGCGTAGGACCCGAGCGTGGTGTGGTCGAAACCCTTCGCCCGGACCGGCGCAGCGTCGCTGAGCCGACACTGCACCTGATAGGCGACCGCCAGCGAGGTCAGAAGCTCCCGGCCCGACAAACCCGCGTACTCCGCACCCGCCAGGATCGCGCCGAGGTTGTCGCTGGGATGACAGGTCTCCCCCGGCGCGAGGTAGCTGTCGTTGAAATCCAGGTAGCGGACCAGCCCACTGTTGTAGAACGCCGCGCGGTCCGGCGCCGTCCGGCCGCCGCCGATCAGCGTGCAGAGGGGGCTGCCGCCGAACTCATCGATGTGGGTGCGGAGCATCGCCATTGGCTCGCCACCGAGCGCGCCGATGGCGCAGCCCAGTGAGTCGAGGACACGGACCCGCAGCTGCCGACGCGCGTCGTCGGAGAGGTCGGTGTACGATGCGCGCGCGACGAACTCGGCCAGCTGCTCGACCACTGTCATGGACTTAGCCGCCTGCGATCGCCCCGATGATCCGCAGCACTTCCTTGCCGGACAGCACGTCCGGCGGAAGGACCGCCCCCTGCCCGAAGGGCGTGAGATCCTCTTCCAACGCGAAGAACCGGATGAACGGCCGCAGGGCCCCGGGCTCGGTTGACCCCGCGGCGGGATAGTCGCGGATGGTCCCACGCAGCGCGGGATAGGCATGCTCGAGTCCATCGAGCACCGTGCCCAGTGTGATCATGTCGCCCGGCGAGGCGACCTCGACCTCCACGATCGGACCCGCCACGCCGGACAGCCGCCGCAGATGGGCCGGCAGCGCCACGCGCACGGTGATTGGCGCCATGGTGGGCCTACTCGAGCACCTGTGCTTCCACCGAGAGGACGGCGGGGAGATGCATTGCGGCGGTCTCCCAATGATCGCCGCCGTCACGTGATCCGTAGACCTGCCCACCGGTCGTCCCGAAGTAGATACCGCCCGGGTCGAGGCGATCGACCGCCATTGCCTCACGCAGCACGTTGACGTAGCAGTCGCGGTCCGGCAGCCCCCTGCCGAGCGACTCCCAGACTCCCCCGCCCTGCCGGCTGCGCCACACGCGCAGAATCCCGTCCGGCGGATAGTGCTGGGTGTCACTGGTAATCGGGACCACGTAGATCGTCTCCGGCTCGTGAGCATCCACAGCGATGGGAAATCCGAAGTCCGAAGAGAGATTGCCGCTGATGTTCGTCCACGCTCCGCCCGCGTCGTCGCTGCGGTACACGCCTCCGTGCTTCTGCATGAACAGCGTCTGCGGCCGCGACGGATGCATCGCAATCTTGTGCACGCAGTAGCCCGCTTCGGGTTCCGGATCGGGTGTGTAGGTCGCGCGCAGCCCCTTGTTCGCCGGCACCCATGTTTCACCGGCGTCGGCCGTGCGGAAGACCCCGGCGGCCGAGATCGCGGCGAAGATCCGCCGGGGATCATTGGGATCGATCACAATCGTATGCAGGCCCATGCCGCCTGCGCCGGGCTGCCACGACGCGGCCGTGGGATGGCGCCGGAGACTGGAAAGTTCCTCCCAGGAGCCGCCCGCGTCCGGGGATTCGAACAGTGCCGCATCTTCCACGCCCGCGTACAGCGTGCCGGGCCGATCGAGGGCAGGCTCGATGTGCCACACGCGCTTGAACCGCCAGGGGATCTGCTTCCCGTCAAAATCCTGGTGTGTCGCCTCCGAGTCGGCGTACGCAAACTGATTGCCCACCGGCTCCCAGGTCCGGCCCCCGTCGCTGCTGCGTTGGATTACCGCGCCGTGCCACCCCGTCCACAGCGCGGCGTACAGCCGGTCGGGATCGGTTGGCGACGCTTCGAGGTGAAAGACCTCCCATCCCCCGAAATGCGGACCGTCGATCTGCCAGTTCCGCCGGCCGGCGTCCGAGGTGAGGATGAACCCTCCCTTTCGCGTCCCTACGAGCACCCGTACGTTCGCCATCGTGATCCTCCGCCCAACAGTGTCACCCATCTCCTTCTGGGTCCTACGCGCGGGTCTCCTTCGTCTCCGCTGACCGATGAGCTCGGCTGTTCGGAGCCGGAAATCAAGCGGGCCTGCCGGTACCGGCAGGCCCGCTTCAATCACTGCGGCAATCCGGCTACTTGCTGGCGATCCAATCCAGGATCGCCTGAATATCCACGCGCTGAGAGTACCCGGTGCCCGAGCAGTTCGAGTTCGTCACATACGAGTTGACCCCGAGCACGCGCGTCGTACCGGCGAGCAGATCGGGGCCACCGGAGTCGCCGAAGCAGGTCCCGCCGGAGCCGCCGCCGGGGTTCAGCGCGATCCGGAGGAAGTTCTCGCTCCATGAGAATTGGCCGGACACGATCTCGCTGGGAGCGTACAAGCGGACCCGCAGCCCGGTCCAGACGGGAATCCCCCCGCCGTGGATCTGCTCCTGGACGCCGTAGCCGACCAGATCCACCTTCGTCTTGTTGGGCAGCGTGTCGTTAAACCCGACCGGCGGGAGCGTTGCGTATTGGCTGACCACGCTCTTGGGAACGGGCTCCGTCAGGATCACCACGCCGACGTCGCCGAGGGCGAACCCGGGCAGACCGGCGCCGCAGCCAATGCAGAATCCAGGATAGGTGTGCGGGATGCCGTCATAGGACGTCTTGCCGCTGAACGGGTACTCCGGATTCCCCTGGACGACTTCGTCAAACCAGATCCGCGCGCGGGACGTACCGTCGGTGCAGTGACCGGCGGTCAGGACTTTGGTCGGTGACAGGAGTGACGCGCTGCATCGATGCGAGGGTGAATTTCCAACGTCGAACACGATCAGCCCGACGTATGGATGGTTATTGCCATCAGGCACGCCGTTGGTGATGGCATATGACATCCCGACCATCGCCAGCAGCAGCAGCCCAGTCAGCACGACCGTCGAAACCGTTTTCTTCATAAGTTCCCTCCCTGGAAGGGTATCCTGAGAAGATTTTCCCGTGAACGTTGGCTATTGTCAATTCGCCACAGGTCACATCTCCTGGAGACCTCGTGGCCAGCTCCGCCAGCGCGGACCGCAGCCGGGCGGCCAATCCCGTATCCAACTGCTCGAGCTCGGCGGTCAATGCGTCAGTTGCAGCCCCGAGTGGAAGAACTAGGAACCTTCTTTCACCTCGTATATCTCGTCAGCAACTAGGCCATGGGATTCGCGGTGAACTCTCATGGCTGCCTCTTTGTCGGGGGCCTCTACCAAACACCAGACCTTGCCCGTGCTTTCGTCCATCCAGTACTTGTGATATTTGACTCCGTATTTCCCTTGGACCTCAACGTCCTTCATGTGGGCGTCGGCCAACGCTTTCGCCGTCACGCCGGGAATGTGGTGATGCACGTCCAGGTAAATTGGCATGACACCTCCCCTTTCATCTTTCTCTGGGAAATGACTCGCACTTCAAGTAGTCCAGCGCCATCTCCTCCAGCCTATCCTGCAGCAGGACGACACAAGGCAGCGAGGGATCTCAGAACTCAAGAAAATTCGGTTCGTCCTTGGACCCCTCACCCTGGACCCTCTCCCCTTCCAGGGGCGAGGGAGAAAAGGATTAGGGCCGCTTCGATGAAGGACGACAACTCGCTCATCCTGTGATCTCCTCACTACCATCCGTGGAATCCGGCATAAGCCCGGGACATTGACAGAGGGGGGCACCAAGACCATGACCAAATTTTCGGGTAGAAAGAGTCTGGGTGAAAGACCAGATTTGACGACGGAGGGAGTCAATGAACATCGCTGCCTGGATTATCGTCGGTCTCCTTGTCAGCTGGCTGGCAAGGAAGGTCGTTCCTGGGCGTGAGGGTGGAGGGCTCGTTGCTACGCTCGTGCTTGGCATCCTCGGAGCCATGCTCGGAGGCTGGATCGCCACATGGCTGGGGCTCGCCTCTCCCTACGGCGTCAACTTCTGGTCTGTCTTCATTGCCGCGGTGGGCGCGGTCGTTGCCTTGGTTCTCTGGAATGCGGTGATGCGACGTCGGCCTGTGACCTGAACGGAACAGTTCCCCCCGCATCCGACGTAAGAGGAGGTACAGGGGGTGGGCGGCGGGTTGCGGCAGATTATCGGCGTACTCATGTTGATCTTGGCGGCCTCTCCGCTCACTGCCGCCCAGGAAGGATTGCCCAAAGAGCGGATCATCGCGGCGTTGCGGCAGAAGGTCCAGGCTACCCTGCCTCCCCCGGAGGTCAAACGGATTGAGATTGATGCCAGGTTCGCCCTCCGGATCGGAGGACGCCCGCCATGCTCGTTTGAAGGGACCCTCGTCCAGGAAGGCGAGACGCGGACGCTGAAGACGGGTGCCCTACCCGCGCAGTGTGCGCAGTTCCGCGACGAGGTCGGCACAATTTTCGGCACCGCTGCGCAAGTCTCCGGCGTGTTCCTCGGCAACTATGCCCACGAACTGATCGGTGAGCGAGTGATCGGCGGCGATCGACAGTACCAGATCCGCGCTCGCGCGCGCGATCCTGAGGAAAACCTCTACCTGATGGAGATCTGGATTTCCTGGGAGACTGGCTTGATCCGCGACGGTCTTCTGTACATTCGCAAGCCGAAAATCGATCCGATCTCCATCGTTCAGACGTTCTACCAGGAGGACCGCCGATGGCTTCTCAAAAGTGTCCGGGCCAGAACAGCGTTCATTTTCCTGCTATTTTTCAGGACCAGGGTGGAGATCGACATCGACATCACGTCGCACCGCTATTTCTTGTAACGTCACCGCACGTTTCGCGCGGCTCTTTGCCAACTGTAGGGGGACCAAGAGTGGTGGGCCCTCGTGGACTCGAACCACGGACCTCACCCTTATCAGGGGTGCGCTCTCACCACCTGAGCTAAGGGCCCACGCAATATATCGAGGACGAAACAAGTATATCGGTCGGAGCCAATGGCGGTCAAATCGCTACATGGGCGGGGACCCTCAGATCCGCCGGCATCGCCAACCCCCTCACCCGAGTCAGCCGCCTGTTCACTGGATCAACAGATAGGCCGGCGCCTTCGAGCGTGTAGGCGCCGAGCAGTGCACGCGACCCACGGTCGCCAAACACAACCAAGGTGATTCGCTGCCTGCCATCTACCCGCACCAACGTCTGCGCGACATCACGCTCGATGACGCGACCATCGGCAGTCTCGAACTCAAATCGAAACTCGGGATTGACACCGAGTCGGTCAAGGATATCCCGACCTACCCAAGTGTAAGTCGCACCCGTGTCAGCGAGGGCTTCTACCTGCTCCCAGAATCGTCCCTGAGCGTCACCGATCTCGATCGCGACGCTGAATGTCCCCACAACCTGATGCTACTGTCGACCTGTGGAATCCGTCAATTCTGGGACGATGACTCGCATGAGTCAATTTTCGATGCCGAACACAATTTGTTCCGGAACAACCGAACACTTCGTGGGTCCGGACGCAGCTACGAAAATGACCCATATGGGCTAGAAGACTCGCCGCGCGGCGAGTTTCAGGACTGACTCAGGCCAGTTAGGAAATTCGTGCCGGCACGAGTTGCAAAGTGGCCCAGGTTGGCTAGGAAACTACACCCGACGCGAGTCGTAAGAAGCGGGCTCAGTTGGTACGAGTGCGTTAAAGTTACGGAACTCGCCAGAGAATCGAAGGATTCAGAAGCCACCATCTGTAGAGCGCCGATACAGAATATCAGGGTTTCCAATTCCTGACTCTTGCCACACTACGTGGATGGTCGAGCCCAAAGCGGCAACGTCAGGGTTACGTGAAGCTCCAGGGGTTTGCGAGAGATTGATGGCCGGCGACTTCCACGTCTCCCCTGAGTTACGAGATCTGGTGTATAGAATTTCATTGTTCCCGCCTGTCCTTACAGCAGCTACTGCGTGTAACGATATACCAGACAGGGCCACCTGGGCTTCCAGAATCTCCACTTCGCTAGTCAGGGGGAGCGTCATGGGAGTCCATGTTCCACCTGTGTCCGTGGACCGAGCACCGGTCAACCCGGTGCTTGATTCCGGACATGGCCTCGGTATCCAGAACGCCTGAAGGGAACGGGATGCAGCATGAATGGGCAACGGATATGCGTTACCAGCGAACTCTCTCGGGGCCTCAAACGTGTCGCCTGCGTCGCTTGAGCGAGTGAAAAGGAGGCGAAATGTGTTGGTCTTACAACTCATCGGATCGGATCCGCCTAAACTAATATGCTCGCGTGCCAGAACATAGACATTAAGTCCATCCACAGTGAAGCGGGACGAGTCGATTTCGCCGTTACCTCCTCCACTCTCATCTGCCTGAAGGACGACTACGGTCGGTCCAAACGTGGCGCCCCCGTCTTGTGACCGTCGGAGTAGCAGTCTCGGGTCAAACTCCCACGCCACATAGACATGAGGCCCAAATGAAATTAGTGTGGAGAGGAGTCCAGATCCAAGGGTTACAGGAGACAGAAAAGTAAGTCCTCCGTCCTCAGACCTTCTTAGGACAAGATTGAAGTTGGTAGCTCCCATCCATGCAACGTAAACGTTTTTTCCGGATACTGCGACGCGCGGACAAACAAGCTGATAGGAGGAACGCGTCCCGAGTTTGAGCTTGACATTCTGCACAGGCGGGGTTGTGTCCAGTCTTCGAAAGAAGACATCTGTGCCATCGGCCCAGACAAAATACAACACACCGCCGATAACAGCCCAGTCGTAGCAGGTAGAGTCCCCCGAAGTCTGTGACACATTCACTGGAGGACCAAAACTATTGCCTTCGTCCGTCGAAGATGCCATGAAGATTTCAAAGTTACCAGGAGTATTGTCTTCCCACACTGCTATAACCGCCGCCCCATTGGTCGCGATCATTGCATTTCGCGAAACGCCACTGTTGCCCGAAAGATTGATCGCACTTATCGCGAATGCAGACCTCGAAGTTAGGGCGATAAAGACGCAGACTAGTAGAGAGATCGTGCTCCGGCTGGTACTCATGACAAGCTAACCCCCAGCGAACTCTTCGGGCGCCTCGAACGGTTGGTCATTGATTCTTGCCGTGCAAAACTTTCTCCTATTGCTTACTGGAACATGGCTCGGAACCGCGATCCTCCCGAAAATTCGGAGTGGATTTCTGCTCTCAGTTCGGCGTTGCTGAGATAGTCGAGGCCCGTCAACGCCATCGCCTTCGCGGCGATAAGCATCGCCTGTGTGCCGCGATCCGAAAGGGCAGCCTCCCGAAACTCGACCGTGTGCCCGGCAACATTGTCCGCGATCTTCACGTACGGGTGAATGGCGGGCATCACTTGGCTAACGTCACCCATATCCGTCGAGCCCATGCGTGGCTTGGCGGGCGTGAGGTCCACCGGCCATCCCAGTTCCTCGAGATGGCGGCCAAAGGCCTGTGCCAGCGGGCCGTTCGGATTGATCGCGTCGTAGCCCTTCTTGGTGTCGACTTCAAGGGTCGCGCCCGTCGCCTCGGCTCCCGCCTCGGCACACTTGATGACCTTATCGAGCACCATGGCGGCATACTCACGGTCCAGTGCGCGGATGCTGAAGGTGGCCTCGGCCCTATCGGGGATGATGTTGGGGGCGGCCCCGCCATACGTAATAATGCCGTGGACCCGTGCATCGTCGCGGAGCTGCTGTCGAAGCAGACCGATATTGACAAACATCTGGATGAGCGCGTCAAGGGCGTTGATCCCTTCGAAGGGCGCGGCTGCGGCGTGAGCGGCTTTCCCGAGAAACCGAACCTTCAACCTGTTGGATGCGAGCGAGGGGCGGGCGGTGAAGGTCGCATTGGAAGGGTGAAACATGATCGCCGCGTCGATGCCGGTAAATACGCCCCGCTCCAGCATGAGCACCTTGCCGCCCCCGCCCTCTTCTGCCGGCGTGCCGAACACGACGACCTTGCCTGGAACCGATCCGAGAGCAGCGGCCAGACCGATTCCCGCGCCGAGCGCCCCTGTACAGATGAGGTTGTGACCACAGGCGTGACCGATCTCCGGCAGCGCATCGTACTCGGCAAGGAAGGCGACGCTCGGGCCAGGACTGCTGCCATCGGCCTCGGCTCTGAACGCGGTCGGAAGGTCGGCGATCCCGAGTTGAGTCTGGAACCCGTGCGCCCTCAGCGTTTCCGCGAGCCAGCGGGAGGACTGGACTTCCTGGAAGGCAGTCTCGGGGGTCGAGTGGATGCGTCGCGCGAGTTCGGTCAACTCACCGGAGACGGAATCGATGCGAGCCAAGACTGCAGCTTTGAGGGAATTCTGAGATTGCTTCGTCACTTCGTTCCTCGCAATGACCCCAAGAGAGACGCCTCCTCGCCCGGATCGCCCTTACTGAAGCCGTATCCGGGCGAAGCGGCGGCGGCCGACGCGGAGGACCAGGCCGTCTTTGACAGTCACTTCAGCGTCGGTTTCGTTGATGCGCTTCCCATCTATAGTCACCCCACCCTGCGAGATTAACCGGCGGGCGTCGCTGTTGGATTCGGCCAGCCCGGCCAGGACGAGCATCTTCGTCAGACGCATCACGCCGTTCTTGAGCTCGTCGCGGCCCAGCGGGGCCTCGGGAATATCTTCAGGCAAATCTTTCTCGACAAACACCTTCGCGAATTGCCGTTCAGCGTCCGCGGCTGCCTTCTCTCCATGCCAGGCTTTGACGATCTCACGCGCCAGCCGCACTTTGGCGTCTCGGGGATGGACGCTCCCCTCGGCCATGCCTCGCGCCACCTGCTTGATCTCATCTCCAGGCAGGTCGGTGCAGAATTCCATGAAATGCGCGATCAGGCTGTCTGGAATGGACATTGTTCTACCGAACATTTCTGCCGGTGGGTCGGTGATGCCGATCGCGTTCCCCAAACTCTTACTCATCTTCTCGACGCCGTCGATCCCGACCAGCAGCGGTGTGAGAAGCACGACCTGCGGTTCCTGGCCGAACTCGCGCTGGAGGTCGCGCCCCATCAGGTTGTTGAACTTCTGGTCGGTCCCGCCCAGTTCGACATCCGCCTGCAGATTCACCGAATCATAAGCCTGACATAACGGGTATATGATCTCGTGCAGGAAGATCGGCGTGTTGGACTTCAACCGGTTCGTGAAATCATCGCGCTCGAGGATCCTGGCCACCGTCGTCTTGGCCTCGAGCCGCAGGACGTCCTCGAATGTCAGCGGCGCCAGCCACTGGCTGTTGAAGACTACGCGGGTCTTCACCGGATCGAGGATGCGCGAGTACTGGTCCTTATAGGACGCGACGTTGCGCTCGATCTCTTCGCGGGTCAGCATCGGACGCGTCTTCTTCTTCTCCGATGGGTCACCGATCATCCCCGTGAAGTCGCCGACAACGAGGATGGCTTCATGCCCCAAATCCTGGAACTGCCGCAGCTTGCGCAGGACGATGGCGATGCCCAGGTGGATATCGGGCGCGCTGGGGTCCACCCCCAGTTTGACCCGCAGCGGCCGGTCCTGACGCAACTTGGCCAGCAGGTCGTCTTCGGAGATGATCTCCACGGTGCCACGGCGGAGGAGGTCGAGTTGCTGCTTAGGGGAGAGATCAGGCATCGTTACTCACGATTATAGGGGGCGATGGCCGCGTATTTCGAGATCGCTTCGTCGCTTCGCTCCTCGCAATGACCAGAGAAGCTCATCTCTTCAGCTCGACGATGGTGACGCCGGTGTCACCCTCCCCGCGGCCGCCCAGCCGGAAGCTCTTCACCTGGGGGTGCGACGCGAGAAAATCGTGGACCATCTTGCGCAGCACCCCGGTGCCCTTTCCGTGGACCACAGTCACCCGCTCATGCCCGGCGACGTAGGCATCGTCGATGTACTGCTCGACCTTCGGCAGAGCCTCGTCGGTCGTCTGGCCCCGTATCTCGATGGAGAGGGGCACGAATTCCGGAACCCCCAGGACCTCGTAGGTGGGAGCGGGCCTTCGGAAATCGCGCGCGGACTCCGTTCCCTGATCCGGAAGGGCGCGCAGCGCGGACACATGGACCTGCACCCTCATCGTCCCGCTGTCGATCTCGACCTCGCCTTTGGCATCGGGCATGCCGGCGACAACGCCTTCCCGGTTCAGCGGGACAATCAGGACATGCTGGCCTGGTTCCACCCGCTCCAGCGGTTCCCCCGGTGAGTGCCCGGCCGGCGTTGCTTCAATCTGGCTTTCGAGGCCCTGCGCGACCTGGCGCAACCGATTCCGCGCCTCCTGCGCCTCCTGCTGCGACGGCTTCGCGTTCAGCGACTCCAGGATCGCTTCCACTTCGCGCCGCGTCCGGACAAGCAGCGCGTCGGCTTCCTCGCGAAGCCGTGCCAGAATCTTGGCGCGCTGGTCCTTGATCCGCTGCTGTTCCTCGGCGGATTGGCGGCGCAGATCCTCCGATTCACGCCTCAGCCGGGTCGCTTCTGCGAGTTCCCACTCATAGGCGCGCCGGTCGGCTTCGATATCGCTGAGGATTCTGTCGATCGCGGCGACCTCCACTCCCAAATAGCCCTGCGCCCTGGCGACGACCTCGGGCGACAGGCCCAATCTCGCGGCGATCGTCAGGGCGTTGCTGCGGCCGGGGATCCCGATCAACAGCCGGTAGGTCGGCCGCAGGCTTTGGGTGTCAAACTCCACGGAGCCGTTCTGCACGCCCGGATGGTCGTAGGCCAGCGCTTTGAGCTCGCTGTAGTGCGTGGTGACCACCGTCCGCGCGCCGCGGGCATGAAGGTGCTCGATGACGGCGCGGGCGAGCGCGACGCCTTCCGTCGGATCGGTCCCCGCACCGATCTCATCGAGCAGCACCAGCGCTCCCTCCGCGGGTGAGGCGGACGCCTCCAATTGTTCAAGGATCTTCACGATGGCGCCCATGTGCGACGAAAACGTGGACAGTGATTGCTCGATGCTCTGCTCGTCTCCGATGTCGGCGAAGACCTGCGCGAAGACCCCGGCCCGCGATCCTTCGTCCGCGGGGAGGTACAGTCCGGCCTGCGCCATCAGCGTCAACAAACCCACCGTCTTCAGCGTAACCGTCTTGCCGCCGGTGTTGGGGCCGGTCAGCACCAGCGTGGTGAACTCATCGCCCAGCCACACATCGATCGGCACCACGGTCCCGGCCAGCAGCGGATGGCGGGCGCGAAGAAAGCGCAGCGCCCCCTCGGTTTTGATCTGGGGCGCGGCCGCGTGCATCAGGTCGGCGAGCCGCGCCTTGGCCGTGGCAAAGTCCACCTGCCCGACGGCTGCATAGGCCCATCCGATCGGCTCGGACTTCTCCCCCACACGACCGCTCAACTCCCGCAGGAGACGCGCAATCTCCTCGCGTTCCTCGATTCCCAACTCGCGGGTTTTGTTCCCCAACGGCACGATGGCCAGGGGCTCCATGAAGGCCGTCAGCCCGCTGCTGGACTGATCGTGCAGCACGCCGGGAAACTGACCCTTGAATTCCTGTTTCACAGGGACAACGAATCGATCGCCCCGCGTGGTAATGAGCAGATCCTGCAGCATCCGCGCCGACGGCCCGCGCAGCAGATCATCCAGTTTCTCACGGATCCGGCCCTCCGTGATGCGCCGCTCCCGGCGGATCCGAGCCAGGTCCGTGCTCGCGCTGTCAGGGATCGTTCCATCATCGGCCACCGTGCGGCGGATCGCGTCCTCCAAATCGCTGAAGACGCCCATCTGCTCGGCCAGCTCACTGAGGCGCGGGGAGCGCTCCCGGCGAGCGAGGATGTAGCCCTTGCACTGCCGGATGGTCCCCAGCGTGTCCCGCATCGACAGGAGTTCCTGCGGCTCCAACGTCGAGCCGATCTGGCAGCGCTGCAGGGCGTCGCGGATGTCCGACGTCCCCCGGAGCGGAATATCTCCGTCGGCCAGCAGCGCGACCGCCTCGCCGGTCTCTTGCTGCCAGAGGCGCACCAGATCGGCAGCACCGGAGGGCTGCAACGACGCCGCCATCTCCCGGCCGACCGCGGTCACGGTCTGTCCGGCCAGGCGGTCACGGATCTTGGGAAATTCCAATACCCGCAGCGTCCGTTCATCCATCGGTAGATCCATCCTGAAGCCAGCCGACGATCGCCGGCGCCACGTCCGTCAAGGTGGTGATCCCGGCACCGACCGCCTCCCGCCCCGCACCCAGCAGCACCGTGGGCACTGGATTGCGCGTATGGGCGGGGGCACGCGTGTCTTCCAGATTCCCATGGTCGCTGGTCATGAGTACGAGCGCCTCATCGAGCGCGGCCGTATCCAGGATGCCGCCAATCAACTCGTCGATCATAGCGACCACCTCCGCCGGTGGCAGCGGGATGCGGTGATGCGCTGAGAGATCCGACAGAAAGAACTCAAACAGCGTGAACTGGTAGTCGGCCGACAAACGGCCCAGCACCTGACCGCTCTCGCGTGGTGTGCGGGCGGGCACGTCATAGCCCCAGACCCGCAGACGGTTGTTGGTCAGGTCGTGAAAGATCGACCGGTCGGCGATGAGATCCTCTAGGGTCCGCAGCCGCACACCCGAGGCCAGCGCGGAAAAGGTGATCGCGGCATGCCGCAGCTGTCCCTCTTCGACCGCGCGAAAGTACTGCGCCGTATAGGTGTTGGCCAGCGCGACCGTACCCCCCGCCTTCTGCAGTTGTTTGAAGATGTTTTGGTCCGTAAGCAATTCGCGCAGCGCCTTCGTCGGATACGCGGTGACGTGCCGCCCCGCCACCGCGGCGGCGTTGACGCCGGTGAGCAGCGCCGTCTGCCCTGTGGCGCTCTGCGGGAGCCCGGGCAGGCCGAGGGTGGCATCGGTGGGAATCACCAGCGCCCCATCATGGCGGAACGGCGAGTCAAAACCGGCCAGCTTGCGGCCCAGCAGCGCGTCCAGCACGGGCGTGGCGGCGGCCACCACGGGATTGATGCTCGGATCATTTTCCCCGATTCCGATCCCGTCGACAAACACGCACAGCACGCGTCTCATCGGCGAGACACGAACGGATTGCCAGCGGCGTAGAAGCGCCAGCGGCGGTCGGTGGCGGCGCTGATGCCGATGCGCCCTGACGATCGGATGCGCAGAGCGGCGGCGTCGCCCCGTACCAGGTACAGCGGCGGGGTGGTCAGATCCGCGCCGTTGTGCTCCAGCCCGATGCCGAAGGCGTGCGTCAGACGCCCCGGTCCCGCCGCAACCAGCCTGGGATCGGCGACCCCGCGGCGGCGCAGCATCGACGCCACGCCTTCCAGGGGCTCGAGCGCGCGCAGCAGGACCGCGCCGGCGATCCCCTCAGGCTCGCAGACCACGTTCATGCAGTAGTGGTTGCCGTAGGTAAAATACACGTAGGCGGTTCCCGGGCATGACCACATAATGCGGCTGCGCGGGGTCATGCGACAGGCATGACTCGCTGGATCCCGAGGTCCCCGGTAGGCCTCAACCTCGACGATGCGGCCCACCAGCCGTCCCTCGGGCCGTTCATGCACCAGGAGTTGTCCGACCAACTCGCGAGCAACGTCGACGGTGTTTCTCGCAAAGAAGGCCCTGGTCAAGGGACGCCTACCGTCCACGGAGCCACTCCATCAGCTTCTTGAGAGGCCGCGTATTGAGGACGTCCTTGGGTTCCAGCCAGGCCCGCCGCGCGACGCCGATCCCATACTGCATGAACCGCAGATCATACCGGCTGTGCGCATCTGTACTGATCACCAGCACGACGCCCCGTTCCTTCGCCATCTTGGCCTGCACGTCGCGCAGGTCGAGCCGGTCCGGCGATGCGTTGATTTCCAGGGCCGTCCCGGTCCGGCGGGCGCCGTCGATCAGCTTCTCGATGTCAACCTCGTAGGACTCGCGCTGCCCCAGCAGCCGCCCCGTCGGATGGCCCACGATGTCGACGTGCGGGTTTTCCATCGCCCTCACCAGCCGCGCCGTCATCTCGTCGACCGGCATTTTGAAGCGGGTGTGCACCGACGCCACCACGACATCCAGGCTTGCCAGCACGTCGTCGGGATAATCCAGACGCCCGTCGGCCAAGATGTCGCATTCGGTCCCCATCAGCACGGCGATCCCGACCTTGTCCGAGGCCCGCGCCGCCGCCTTCGCGTTGACCTTCAGTTCATCGATGGGAACGCCCCCGACAAATTTCAGCGACTGCGAATGGTCGGTCACCGCGACATACTCGTACCCCAGCGCCTTCGCAGCGCGCGCCATCGCCTCGACCGTCTCGGTCCCGTCGCTCCACCGGGTGTGCATCTGCAGGTCGCCGCGGATGTCCGCGACGCGAATCAACCGCGGCAGTTTCCCCCGCTCGGCCAGTTCGACTTCGCCCTGGTCCTCGCGAATTTCGGGCGGGATCAACGGCAGGCCGACGGCTTTGTAGACATCGGATTCGGTCCTGCCGGCAAGGCGGGTATCGTCCTCGACGGTGAACACCCCGTACTCGTTGACTTTCAACCCCCGGCGGACGGCGCGCTCGCGGACCTTGACATTATGCTCCTTGCTCCCGGTGAAGTATTGCAGCGCCGCGCCGAACGACTCGCGCGGGACGACGCGGACGTCCGCCTGCACCCCCACGTCGAGGATTACGCTCGACCGCGTCGGTCCTTTGGCGAGCACCTGCTTCACCCGGGGCAGCGTCGTGAATCGCTCCATCACCGCATCGGGCTTGCTGCTGGTCACCAGCAGGTCGATGTCGCCGATATGCTCCTTCATCCGCCGCAGGCTGCCGGCCACGCTGACCTCTTTAACGCCCTTTGTGGCTTTCAGCGCGTCGATGATTTCCTGCGCCAGGGGAAGAATCTGCCCGATCGGCAGGCGCTCCTTCGTGCGCCGGAGGAGCGCGATGCCCTTGAGGATGTTCTCCTCGGTCTTGGGTCCGAGCCGGGGCAGCTGTTGGACCTTGTGCGCGCGGCAGGCGCGCTCCAGCTCCTCAATCGTGGTAATCCCGAGCCGCTCGTGCAGCAGCAGGGCCGTCTTGGGACCGACCTCCGACACCGTCATCAGTGTCGTGATCCCGGCGGGCAGCTGGGCTTTCAACTCTTCGTAGTAGGCGCAGGTGCCGGTGTCGAGGAATTCGACGATCTTGTCGGCGGTGCTCTTGCCGACTCCCGGGATCTCGGCGAGCGCGCCGCGCCCGGCCACCGCCGCGATATCTTCGGTCACACCTTCCAAGGCGCGGGCGGCGCGGCGGTAAGCGTTGATCCGGAAAGGCGATTCTGCCTTGATTTCGAGCATGTCGGCGATGTCGTTGAACATCGCGGCGATGGCGCGATTTTGCATCTCGCCATCACTCTACCATTTGGGACCGAGGGGAAACTTAGAACCGCGCCGCGCCCCCGCCGAAGACCGGGATCGATGGCGGCAGCGCCGAGCGCAGCCACTCCACCGTCGCGATCTCTCCTTTGGCCACGGGGGCGGCGAGCGGGGACCGGGCCACGTCGCGCGTCACCGGCTCGCCGAGCGGAGAGGCCATCGCGACCGTGAGCAGCGCCGCGGCCAGCAGGGTTCCACGCACGATGCCCAGCGCGGCCCCAATCATGCGCGAGAGGGGCGACGCGTTTCCTGCGCCCAGCAGCAGCGAGGCGGCGATGGCCAGGATGCCGTTCACCGCCAGGAACAGGACCAGGAAGGCGACGGTGGCCTGCCACGGAGGGGACAATGGGATGAAGCCAAATGAGTCCGCCAGACTCGCGTACCAGTACGAAGCGGCCAGGTAGGCGATCACGACGCCCAGCGCGCTGCCCCCCGCCGCCAGCGCTCCCCGCCGGAGGCCCTGCAGGATGGAGAAGGCGAGGATGGCGACGATAATCCAGTCAATCCAGCTCACCTGACCCCCTCACCCCCTCCCTCTCCCCGAAGGGAAGAGGGCCGTGGAACTTGACTCAATCGCGAATCTGCGCCTGCAGCCGGTTAACCAGATCTTGCTTCACCGAAGCGACCGCGGCGTCGACCTCCGCGGCCGACAGGGTGCGGTCGGGCGCTCGGAACGTCAGCGCGTACGCCAGACTGCGGCGCCCCGGCGGGATCTGCGCGCCCGTATAGGTATCGAACAATTCTACGTCTTCGAGCAGGGGCCCCGCGGCCCGGACGATCGTGTCCCGCACATCGCCGGCGGGGACCTCGTCCGCCACCACGACCGCCAGATCCCGGCGGACGGCGGGGAAGCGCGGCAGCATGTGATACTGGGGCCTCAGATCGGCGGCCGCCAGCAAGAGATCGAGATCGAACTCCGCCACGTAAGTGGCCGCGGGGAGATCGAATGCGGCGGCGATTTCGGGGTGAAGTTCGCCGAGCAACCCCACCGGGCTTCCTTCGATCCGCAGCGTCGCAGCACGGCCGGGATGCAGCCAGGGCGCCGAGCCCACCCCGAAGCGTGTATCGCTGACCCGCAGCTCCTCGAGAAGCGATTCCGCCACGCCTTTCAGATGATAGAAGGTCACCGCCACTGACTCCGCGGGCGTGTTCCAGGTCCCTTCTGCGACGCGGCCGGTCATCAGGATTCCGACACGCCGCGGCTCCGCGACGCGGTCCCCATCCAGATGGAACACCCGGCCGATCTCAAAGACCTGCACGTCTGTGACGCGCCGGTTGATATTGGTGCGTCCGGTCTCCAACAGAGCCGGCAGCAAGGTCGTACGCAGCTGGGTGTGGTCTTCCACCAGCGGGTTCACCAGCCGGACGGCCTGCCGCCACGGGTGGCCGGCTGGCAGGCGGAGGGTGTCAAGCGATTCCGGACGGGTGAGCGATATGGTCAGCACCTCGGTCAGCCCGGCGCGGGTCAACGCGTCACGCGCCGCCTCTTCGGCGATCAGCGTGTGGGCGCGGGTCCCCGCCGCCGTCGTCTCCAGCGGCATCGTCTCGGGGATGCGGTCGTACCCATAATGCCGCGCCACTTCTTCGACGAGATCTTCTTCGCGTTCGACGTCGCGGCGGTACGTCGGCACCGCAACATCGAGGATCGCATCGGTGCGCTCCACCTCGAAACCGAGGCTGCGGAGGATGGCCGTGCCTTCCGCGATTGGCACCTCGATGCCCAAGAGCCGACTGACGGCGGTCCAATGCAGCCGGATCGAGCGGGGCTCGAGTGGCCGCGGGTAGACGTCGATTACACCCCGCAGCACGCGGCCGCCCGCCACTTCCTGCATCAGCGCAATGGCCCGGTCCTGCACAGTGAGGATACCGGCGGTATCGATGCCGCGCTCGAACCGCGCACTGCTCTCGGTGCGCACGCCGAGGCGGCGGCTCGTGCGGCGGATCATCCGTGAATCCCAGGAGGCCGCTTCCAACAGTACCCGCGTCGTACGGTCGCTGATCTCGGTGTTCGCACCGCCGATGATGCCGGCCACGCCGGCCGCGCGCTCCGCGTCGGCGACCACGAGCGTCTGCTCATCGAGGGATCGCTCCACCCCGTCGAGCGTGACCAGGTGCTCTCCGGGCCGCGCGTGCCGGACGACGAGGCGCCCGCCCCGCACCAGATCGTAGTCAAAGGCGTGCATCGGCTGCCCCATTTCGAGCATCACGTAGTTCGTCACGTCCACGATGTTGTTGATGCTCCGCACGCCGCAGGATTCCAGCCGCCGGGCCAGCCACGCTGGGGAGGCGCCTACACGCACATCCACGATCATCCGGACGGTAAACCGCGGACAGAGCGTCTCGTCTGTGACCTCGACGGTCGCGTGCTCGGCCGCGCGCTCGATGTCGTCGGTGATGCTGGATGTGGGAAAGCGCACCATCGTTCCCCCGGCCGCTGCCACTTCCCGCGCCACTCCCACGACGCTCATCAGATCCCCGCGGTTGGCCGCCAGTTCGAGATCAAACACGGCGTCATCGCCAAACTGATCAACATCGTTCACTCCCAGACCGAGCATCGGCAGGCGTTCTCTCAGTTCGTCGACGCTGTAGGGCACCTCGACGTAATCGCGCAGCCACGAAAGGAGCACCTTCATCAGAATTGCTCCAGGAAGCGCAGGTCGTTTTCCCAAAACAGCCGCAGGTCCGGGATCCCGTACCGCACCATCGCCGGGCGCTCGACGCCCCAGCCGAATGCAAACGCAGAGTAGCGCTGCGGGTCGATGCCGGCTATCTCGAGGACCCGCGGATGAAACATCCCGCAGCCGCCGAGCTCCATCCAGCCGCCGCGGAACGACACCAACGTCTCCGCGCTGGGTTCGGTGAAAGGAAAGTACCCTGGGACGAACTTCGTGGCCGTCTCCGGCCCGAAGAACTGGCGCGCGAAGGTGGCGAGCACTCCCTTCAGGTCCGCCATCGTGATGCGCTCACCGACCATGAATCCATCGACCTGGTGAAAGATCGGCATGTGGGTCGGGTCCGACGCGTCCCGCCGATAGCATCGCCCGGTGGTGAGGATGCGCATCGGGGGGGTGCGACCGATCATCACCCGCGCGTCGACCGCTGTGCTCTGGGTGCGGAGCAGCAGGTCATCCGTGATGTAGAACGAGTCCTGGGCGTCTCGCGCCGGATGATCGCGGGGCAGGTTGAGCCGCTCGAAATTGAACTCCTCGCTTTCCACCTCCGGCCCTTCGACGAGTTCGAACCCCATCCCGTAGAAGATATCCTGCACTTCCTGCAAAGTCCGGCTCAGGACGTGGCGGCGTCCCAGGCGGCGGCGCCGGCCGGGCATCGTGACGTCGATCGTCTCGGCCTCCAGATGCTCAGGCGTGACCCTGAGGCGCAGGGCGGCCTCACGCGCCCGGAGAGCATCGTCCAGGTGAGCCCGCAGGGCGTTCAGACGCTGACCGAACTGCGGCCGGTCGGAGGCGGGGATCCGGGGAAGGTCCGCGGTCAGCCCCGCCAGGATGCCCCGGCGGCCGAGATAGTGCCGCCGGACCTGTTCAAGCGCTTCCGGTGTCTGCGCCGAGGCCGCCGCAGCGTCCGCTTCACGACCGATCTGATCCAGATCAGAATGCTGTGCCATCATCATCTCTCCAAAAAAAACAAACGCGCCGCGTCCTCAAGGACGAAAGCGGCGCTTCCGTGGTACCACCTTGGTTCCGACCCTTGCGGGCCGGCACTCGACCCCGGTCACGGCGGGTGCCGATCAGCTCAGGAGCGAACTTCCTCCGGCGGTGTCCCGGGAGGCTTCCAGTCGCCGGCCTCCCGTCCCTGTCGGCCCGGATGCGGAGTACTTCTCTCCGTCGTCGCTGTTCAGTTTGGTGAGACGGTCAGCAAGAACCTTGCGAGTGCGGCGCACCGGCGGTAGGCCATGTAAGCCCAGATCGAACCGGTGGATTCAAACAGCCGCCAGAACATCTCTGGTGTCCACGCCATCTGCACGGAGCCATCCTCCCTGCGCTGGAGTCTGGCGGTTCAGCCCACTGTTGGGACAACTATAACACACACGTCAAGAGCGAGAGCGAGGGAACGAGGAAACGGGGGAACGAGTTCCTAGGTTTGAAAGGCAGCGACATAGTCTTCTCGCAAAGGAGTAAAGGCATCCAGTACCAGGCAGCTGGAGTCCTTCGTCTCCGCGCCGTGAGGGACGTTGGATGCGATCGAGTACATGTCGCCCCTGCGCAGCGTGCGGCGGTCGTCGCCGACCCACAGATCGAGCTCTCCCTCGATCACGTACCCGATCTGTTCGTGCGGATGCTGGTGAGTCGGCACGGACGAATGTGGCTCGAACCGGACCGCGCTGAACATCAGCGCGTCGCCGGCCAGCAGGCGCATGTGCACGCCCGGCCGCATTTCCCTCTCCTTCAGCTTCTCGATGTGGTCGAACTGATAACGATCCATCCGCTCACCTCGCTTCGGGTCCGGATTTCACTCCCCGCTTCCGCCGCGCCTCATACAGCAGCAGCGCAGCCGCCACGGCGACGTTGAGCGACTCCGCACGGCCATACAGGGGGATGCGCACCGTCGCCGCCGCGTGTTCCGTCCAGCGGGCCGAGGCGCCGTGCCCTTCGTTGCCCAACACCACGGCGAAGGGACGGCGGTAGTCGGCGTCGAGAAAATCGACCGCGCCGTGCTGATCGGCCACCAGGATCCGCACCTCATACTCCAGCAAGGCCGCCAGCGCGTCATCCGCCGCGGCCTCGACGATGGCAAGGTGGAACAGCGAGCCCATCGTTGCCCGCACCGCCTTCGGGTTGAAGGGGTCGACCGTGCCTGCGACGGCCACGACACCGGTGGCGCCGGCGGCATCCGCAATGCGGATGATCGTCCCCAGGTTGCCGGGATCCTGGATCCGATCGGCGATGATCAGCAGCGCGGCGGGATCGCGGACGAGTTCGGGCAGCGAGGCCTGGGGCCGGTCGGCGATGGCCACGATCCCCTGCGGAGTCTCCACCTGGCTGCAGACGGCCACGACATGGGGAGCTGCGGGGATAAGGGTCACGCCTGCGTTCGCAGCGCGCGTCAGGATCGTTTGGATTCGCGAATCCCCCGCCGCCTGAAGGTCATAGACCAGGACATCCAGCCGGACCCCATCGGCCAGGGCCTGGTCCAGGAGGCGGATGCCCTCGATCACAAACTGGCGCGCTTCGTCCCGGCCGTGGCGATCGGCCAAGGCCCGGAAGCGCCCGACGATGGGGTTTTTCGTGCTGGTGACGCGCGGTGTTCTAGAGGGCACTTTCCAGCCGTGCCAGCTGCTCCTTCTTCCCGAACACGACCAGCACGTCCTCGCTCTTTAGTTCGGTCTCCGGCAGCGGTGAGACGTGGATCTGGTTGTCGCGCTTGATCAGCAAGACACTGATCTCATACCGGCGACGCAGGTCGAGCTCGCCCAGTGTGCGTCCCTCGATCTTGGGGCTGACGCGCAGCTCTTCCAGCAGGTAGTCGGGAGACAGCGCAAGCTGGTCCATGACGTGCGCGCTGGCGAGAATGCGCGCCACGCGTTCCCCCATCTCCCGCTCGGGATAGATCACCAGGTCCGCGCCGACTTTTTCCAGCACGCGCCCCTGCAGCTCGCTGATCGCCTTGGACACGACCTTCTTCACGCCCAGCTGCTTGAGGAGCAGGGTGGTGAGGATGCTCTCTTGAATCGCGGTGCCGATGGCGACGACGACAACGTCGAAGTTCGTGATGCCGACCGCGCGCAGCGTCTCCTGATCCGTGGAATCAATCTGCATCATGTTGGTGCAGTGATCGGTCACCTTGCGCAGCGCCTCTTCGTCCCGGTCCATCGCCTGGACGCGGTGACCCATCTCGTACAACGTGCGCACCACGCTGCTGCCGAACCGTCCGATGCCGATCACCGCGAAGTCCATCAGTTGTCTCCGTTCAGCCCACGAGAATCCGTTCTTCGGGATACCGGTAGTTCATCGGCTGCTGCCGCTTCGTCAGTGCAAACGCCACCGTGAGCAAACCAACCCGGCCGGCGAAAATGGTCAGCATGATCAAGATGCGCCCGGCGGCGGAGAGCTGCGGCGTAATGCCGGTGGATAGTCCGACCGTACCGAACGCAGAGGTCACCTCGAACAGGGCCGGGACGAAGTCGATGCGGTCGATGAATGACAGTGCCGTCCCCATCGTGACCACAAACGCGACCGCCACCAGCGCGATGGTCACCGCCTTGTAAATGACCACCGGCGGCAGCCGGCGGTGGAAGAGCTCGGGATCGGGGCGCCCCCGCAGCATGGAGATGATCACGGCCATCGGCGCGACAAAGGTGGTGGTCTTGATGCCGCCGCCGGTCCCGCCGGGTGAGGCTCCGATGAACATCAGCGCGACGAGGAGCATCAGCGTCGGTTCGCGCAGCTTCCCTACATCGATGGTATTGAATCCGGCGGTGCGCGGGGTCACGCTCTGGAAGAACGCCGCCAGCACGCGCTGCGCCGGCGCCAGAGGGCCCAGCGTCCCGCCGTTGGTGAACTCCAGCAGAATGATGAACGCCGTGCCCAGGACGATCAAGGCCCCCGACGTGGTCAGCACGATGCGGGAATGCAGGCTCAGGCGGCGCGGGTGCCTCGCGAGATCGGTAAGCACAATGAATCCCAGACCTCCGGTGATCAGCAGCGCGGCTACGATCAGGTTCACCGGCAGATCGCCCGCATAGGCGGTGAGGCTGCGGAACCCGCCCATCAGATCGAACCCCGCGTTGTTGAACGCCGAGATGCTGTGGAAAATGCCGAAATAGATCCCGCGCGCCAGTCCGAAGTCGGGTGCAAACCGCGCGGCCAGCAGCACTGCCCCCACCGTTTCGACGCCCGCCGTGATCAGCACGATGTTGCGGGTGAACCGTACCACCCCACCCATGGTGTACAGGTTGTTGGCTTCCTGCAGCACGATGCGCTCGCGCAGTCCGATGCGGCGGCCGACGATCAGGGCCATCAGGGTCGCCACGGTCATGTAGCCCAGCCCGCCCAGCTGGATGAGCATCATGATGACCAGCTGGCCGAACAGCGAGTAGTACGTCCCGGTGTCGACAACCACAAGACCGGTCACGCAGACGGATGAGGTAGCAGTGAAGAGCGCGGTCAGGTATGGTGTCGCCCGTCCCGCCGCCGACGCGATGGGCAGGGACAGCAGCACCGATCCCGCCAGAATGATCGTGGCAAACCCAACGAGGATGGCCTGAGCGGGGTTGAGCTCAAACCGAGCCAGCGGCGCCCGTTCTCCAAGCGCCACGGTTCTCGCCATCTCAGGAGGACTTCAACCCCTCCTTGGCCTTGGCCACCAGTTGGGCGAAGGCCTCACCGTCCCGGTAGGCCAAATCGGCCAGCACCTTGCGGTTCACGGTCACGCCCGCGCGGCGCAGGCCGTTGATCAAGCGGCTGTACGATACGCCGTTCGTGCGGGCGGCCGCGTTGATGCGGGCGATCCACAACCGCCGGAAGTCCCGCTTGCGCTGCTTGCGGTCGTGGTAGGCCTGCGCCAGAGCCCGCACGACATACTGGGTGGCCATCTTGAACCAGCGGTGCTTGGCGCCGTAGTACCCTTTGGCCAGCTTGAGGATCTTCTTGTGGCGGCGACGCGACGTCACCCCACGCTTCACCCGTGCCATGTCCGTTCACCCCGATCTTATTTGTACCGGTACGGCAGCAGCCGCGCGATGCGGCGCTCATCGACGCGGCTCACCCCGGTACGCTGGGCCAGGCGGCGGAGCCGCCGCGGACGCTTGCCGACCTTCAAATGTCCGGCCATCTGCTTGCCCCGCATCATCTTGCCCCGCGAGGAAACGCTGATGCGTTTCGCTGTACCCTGGTGCGTCTTGACCTTGGCCATCCCGATCACCTATCCCGATTTTTTCGGCGTCAGAATCATGATCATGTTGCGGCCTTCCAGCCGCGGCATCATCTCAACGGTGCCCACGTCGGCCACACTCTCCGCGAGACGGTTCAGCAGCACCTCCCCAACCCGCGGGTGCGCCATCTCCCGGCCGCGGAACCACATCGCCACCCGAACCTTGTTGCCCTGTCTGAGGAAGTTGATCACGTGACGGGCCTTGACCTGAAAGTCGTGCTCGCCGATCTTTGGGCTCATCCGCATGCCCTTCAGTTCCCCCGCACGCTTGTGTGGAGCGCCCCGGCCGCGTTTGCCCTGTTCGTATTTGTACTTGCCGAAGTCCATGATCCGGCAGACCGGCGGCTGCGCCGTGGGCGCCACCTCCACCAGATCCAACTCCGCCTCCTGCGCCTTGGTGATGGCCTCGCGCACCGCCATCACTCCCAACTGCTCGCCGTTGGCCCCAATGACGCGGACCTCCCGCGCCCGAATTCGTTCGTTGACTCTCGCCTCGCGTTCGATACTCTTACACCCCCTGAGAACAAAAACGGGGCATGGCGCTCGCCATCCCCGGCAGTCTGATCTTCACTGCTGTCGGTGTCGACCGGACCTGGCTCGTCGCCGGCCGGTGAGAAGCGGATGGCTTCTACTTTGGTCTGTCACAACTGCCCTGCAGTATAACACAGGACGCGGTGTTAGGGCATGTGCTAATTCAAGACCTGACTCCACCTCAACCCTATTTCGACAGAACTGCAAATGTGGATTGCGAGACGACTAGAGTCCGAGGGATTCGAAGAGAAAGAGCGTGCCTACGACGATCATGAAAACGCCAACCGCAATCCAGTAGTAAGGCATGTCTTTCTCGGGAAAGAATAGCCGGATTCGCATCATTCGATAGGTCTGCATAGCGTTTGATGCAATGGTGCGATTAAAGACGATCGTGGCTACGCCGGCCAGTATGAACAAAATCGGAAACAGAGATTTGCTCATGGCTTCAATGGGCCACATTATGGATCAGTTTAAAACTCCTCCGAAAGTCTGCGGAAGTTAATTAACAACCTCCTACGGTGCTACCTCTAAGATGGGGCGACGGGCCAATCTCCACCAGGCCGCAAGCGAGAGCGGAATCAGCGCCGCCGCCGCTCCGACGAGTCCCATCGCGCCATAGCCCAGGGCCGCAAACACGATGCCGCTGCCCAGACTCCCCGCCGCCGATACAAGACCCAGCAGCAGGTCGTTGAAGCCCTGTGTCCGCGCTCGCTCCGCCGGCGAGAGTTGATCCGCCAGCAGCGACGACCCGGCGACGTAGCAGAAGTTCCATCCCAGCCCAAGCAGGAAGAGCGCTGCGGCGAGAGGCACGAGGTGCGGCGACAACGGGGCGGTGAGACAGGCCAGGATCAGACCCGACGCACCAATCATGATGACCGGTCCGCGGCCCCAGGCATCGGCCAGCCGTCCGGAGATGATCGAGAACGCGTACATCCCGACCACGTGCGCCGAGATGACGAAGGAGATGCTGCTGAGCGGATGGTCGTGGTGGCGCATGTGCAGCGAGGTGATGACCATCAGCATCGCCATGGTCATCTGGCCGAAGATCATCGCCGTCACCGCGACAAGGGCGGGCTGTTGACGCAGGATCGCCAGAATCGGTCGCGCCGGGCCGCCGACCGGCGCTGTGCCGGGCGTCGCCAGTGCGATGGTTCGGCCCAGGTCTCTGGGTTCGGGGCGCAGCCACAGAAACACTACCGCCGCCACCAGCGCAAACAAACCGGCACCGGCGGCATAGGGCCCAATGAACTCGCTGACGCCGGCGCCTGCCGCCAGTTTCGCCATCGGGCCGGCAATCGCAGGTCCGAGGACCGCGCCCACGGTGCCGCCGAACACCACGCTGGAGATCGCACGCGCCCGCTGGTCCGGCGGATGCACTTCGGCGGCAACGAACCGGGACAGCGCCAGCGCCGAGGTCGCGACGCCGACCAGCAGGGCGCCAACGAGCAAGGACGCAAACGACCCGGCCGCCACGGCAACGGCGGACATCCCCATCCCGGCACTGCCGCACAGCGCGCCGGCGATCAGGGCACCCCGGCGACCGAGGTAGTCCATCACGTAGCCCCAGCCAAACGCGGATGCCGCCTGACCAAGCAGAGAGAGCGCCGCCGGCAGACCGGCCAGCGCCTCAACGCCGCTGAGCTGCGCGCCGAGGATCGTGAAGATCGGGAAGACGATGAGTGTCGCCGCCGACCCCAGACTCTGCGCGCCAAAGAGTGTGCGGGTGATGGTGCGGGCCTGGACGGCGAAGGGGGTGTCGGCCACGGCGATCTCCGCGGTATCTACGCCCACCGCGGGGCGTCTCCCTCCCCTCTCCGGCAGGAACCGCCCACGATTGCACGGATAGTAAGGGTCAGCATCGGGGAGGTGCGGGATGGACCTGTATGTTGCCGTTCTCCGAATCTTTCACATTGGGTCCGGTGTCTTCTGGGCTGGTGCGACCATTTTCATTGTCTCGTTCCTGCTGCCGACCGTCCAGGCAGCCGGACCTGAAGGGGGCCGGTTCATGCAGCGCCTGGCGCAAGGTCCCTACACCAGGGCCGTATTGGTGGTGGCGGCCGTCAACATCCTGTCGGGCCTATTGCTCTACTGGCGTGATTCGGCGGGCTTGCGGAGCGAGTGGATCGGATCCGCGTTCGGCCTGACCCTGACCCTCGGCGCGCTGGCCGCGATCATCGGTTACGTGTGGGGCTTCCTCGTGAACAAGCCGACGGCCGACCGTCTGGGAGAGGTCGGGAAGGCCGTCGTCGCGGCCGGAGGTCCTCCCTCTCCGGAGCAGGCGGCGGAGATGAAGCGGCTGCAGGCCAAGCTCACCAACGGCGCGCGGCTCGTGGCGTACCTGTTGGGGTTCACTGTGCTGGCGATGGCGGCGGCGCGGTACCTGTGAATGACGGGGCCTCGGGCCTGGGGCTTGGCTAATCCAACCCCTCCTGCAAGATCTCGAGGGTCGCTTCAAGGGTCTTAATCCGCAGCTTGCGGTCGCTGATCAGGCCCTGCTTGTTCGTGGTGGCCGCGAACGCCTCCATGATGGTCAGGTCGTCGAGATTGTCCGGTGCGGGAGAGAGCTGCCCGGTCATCAGTTCGACGTCGCGCTGGTAGCGACGGATGGTCTGCTTGAGGTGACCGATCGCGCGGCGCGGACGGCTAGGACCCGGCCAGGGCACCACGGATGGGCGCACGTCCGGCCGCCGCTTCACCATCCGCACCGTTGTCCCGCCGGGCCCGCTCGTACACTCCAGGACGTCAACCAAACTGCGCATCAGCAGCATCCCCCGGCCCGACGACTCCGTGGGCCGGTAGGGACGCTCGACGATCGCCGTGTCGAACCCGCTGCCGTCATCTTCCACTTCGGCGACGATCTCATCGCCGGCCAACTGAAACCGCACGGCGA
>DASXUC010000134.1:0-7581 GCA_036505015.1 bacterium
CGGCCGACCCACGGGTGCGAAACCCCAGCAGCAGAGGGATGCCGAAGACGATCTCGAGGCCGGTCGCGGCCGCAAGCAGCACGGTCCCTAGCGCAGTCCCGTAGTCGGCGGCCAGCGTCACCGTTTGCGCCGTCCAGTGCGCCAGATTGAACAGCGCCGCCCACAGCATCACCGCGCTGATCAGGACGCGGCCGGCGAGCGCGAGGTGCGCCTGGTACTTCTCCATCGTCAATGCCCCTCGAAGGTCGCGGTGCGTTTCTCCAGGAACGCGGCCACACCTTCCCGATGATCGCGGGTGCGGCCGGCAGCTTCCTGCATCAGGGCCTCGTAGTCCAGCGCCAACTCGAGATCGACGGTCAGGTTGTGGTTCAGTGCCCGCTTGATGAGCCCATATCCTTTGGTCGGCCCCTGTGCGAGGCGCGCTGCGACCGCGGCAACGCGCGCCGCGAATTCGGTCTCGACCACGACCCAGTTGACAAGACCGATGCTCAGCGCGTCTGCGGCCGTTACCGGATCGGCCAGGTAGCACAGCTCGAACGCTTTCCCCAATCCGGCCAGCCGCGGGAGGAAGTACGTGCTGCCCGAATCGGGGATGAGGCCAACCCGCGCAAAGACTTCGATGAACGAGGCTTTCTCCGACGCCAGCCGCAGATCGCAGGCGAGCGCCAGGCTGCAGCCCGCCCCCGCCGCCACGCCGTTGACGGCGGCCAGCACCGGTTTCTCGATGGCTCGCAGTTTCGAGATGATCGGGTTGTACCGGCGCCGCAGGCTGTCGACGAATGAAAACGCGGTGTTGCCGGCGCGGTCCCGGAGGTCCTGGCCGGAGCAGAATCCCCTTCCCGCCCCCGTCAGGACCACACAGCGCACCGCGGCATCCCGCTCCGCCTCCCGCAGCGCGTCCTGCAGCTCGGCGGACATTTGATCGTTGAACGCGTTCAGTACGTCGGGGCGGTTGAGCGTGATCGTAAGAACGCCGTCGCGCTGCTCTAGCAGAATGGTCTCGGCCATACCGGTCCTCCACCGGTACCAAGTACGGCTCTCCTATGAGAGCCGGTACCTGGTACAAATTTGGCTGGAAAGCTGTACCAGGTACCGGCTCGGCGGCCCCAACGGTACCGGGTACCGGTTCCCCCGAAAAGATGTACCTGGTACCGATTCCCTCGCAATACTGTACCTGGTACCCGTCCTCAGCGGCCCTTGAACTTGGCCTTCCGCTTTTCGAGGAACGCACTGATCCCCTCTTCCTTGTCCTCGGTGCTGAACAGCAGGTAGAAGAGCCGCCGCTCGTGATCCAACCCTGTTTCCAGCGGTGTGTCCAACGACTTCAGGATCGCTTCCTTGGCGACCCGGACGGCCACCGGAGGCTTCGCCGCGATCTCGCGGGCGAGGGCTCGCGTTTCATCGAGGAGCGCCTCAGCGGGCACGACGCGGTTAGCGAGCCCCCAGTCGTAGGCCTGCTGCGCCGTGATCTGACGGCCGGTCAAAATCAGTTCCATCGCCCGGTACTTGCCGACCGCCCGGGGGAGGCGCTGCGTACCCCCCGCACCCGGCATGATGCCCAGGTTGATCTCCGGCTGGCCGAACCGCGCCGTCTCCGCGGCGATGATGATGTCGCAGATCATCGCCAGTTCACACCCGCCGCCCAGGCAGAATCCGGCGACGGCGGCGATCAACGGTTTGCTGAATTTCCTGATGCGCTCCCACTGCTGAAACCGGTAACTCTGCAGCATCTGCACCGGCGTGGCGCCCGCGAACTCGTTGACGTCCGCCCCCGCCGCAAACGCCTGCTCATTGCCGGTGAGGATGACGCAGCGGACCCCATCGTCCTGCTCGAACGCTTCCAGCCCCGCCACGATCTCGTCCATGGTCGGCCGATTCAGCGCATTGCGGACTTTCGGGCGGTTGATCTGAATCAGGCCGACGGCTTCTTCGGACGATACGAGGATGTTCTCGTAAGTCACGGTGTATCTCCCATCTTGTGTCCGCAGTTCCCGCAGAAGGTGAACTCTTCCGGGATGTGCGTGGCTCCGCAGTTCGAACACGTGCGGACGGGCGCGCCCCAGGCGTGCTCCGTGCTCTTCCCTTCCAGCAGCCGGCGGCGGATCGTCGCATAGTCGACCGGCCGCTTGGCGAAGAACGAGTCAATACCCTCCTGCGTCTCGGGGGAGGCCGCATGCAGCGACAGCCAGTCCCGAGCATGGCCGACGGTGAGATGCCAGCTGAAGTCCCGCCAGAAGTTCAGCTGCTGCTTGGTGTAGCGGGTGACCTCCGGCAGCTTGTTCGCCAATTTCTCGACGAGTCGTTCGATCGCGGCATCCAGGTCCGCCCGAGGCACGACCTCATTGACGAGGCCCCACTGCAGCGCCTTCGGCGCCGGTATCTCCTCACAGAGGAACAGGATCTCCCGCGCGCGGCGATCCCCCACGATCAGCGGCAGCCACTGCGTCGCCCCGGCGGCGGGAACGCTGCCGCGGGCGGTGCCGACGTGACGGATGATGACGTCGTCTGCGGCCACCGCCAGATCGCAGGCGATGTTGAACTCGTTGCCGCCACCGACGACGAGCCCATTGAGCCGCGCGACCGTTGGCTTGCCGACATTCCGGAGGCGCTCCTGCGCCTCGATGAACGCACCCATCCACTTCCAGTAGTCGCGCGGGCGAGACACGAACTGCCGCTGCTCGGTCAGATCGGCGCCGGTGCAGAATGCCCGGTCCCCGGCTCCGGTGAGCACCACCACGGCAATCCCGTCGTCCCACGACGCGTCCTCAAACGCGCGGCTCATCTCGCGCAGGGTCTGGAAGTTCAGGGCGTTCAGGCGCTGGGGCCGGTTGATGGTCACCCACGCGGCGGAAGGGCGTTTCTCGTACAGGATCTGCTGAAAACCGAACGTCGAGGGATCGCCGGGGCGCGGATAGTCCACGCGTTCAGCCCGCGGCCACGTAGAGCATGGTGACCAACCCGGGGGCAAAGGACTGCAGATCCTCTCCTGCCGCGCGTCCTTCCGGCGAACGCATCGCCGCCCGCAGGGCATCCTGATCCTCGAAGTACATCTCTGCGATCAGGTAATAGGATGGCTCTGCGCCGCCGGGCATGCCGGTCACCCGGCCCACGTCGACCCGCTGCAATCCCGGCCATTTCTGAATCAGCGGCAGATGTACTTCACCATAGTGCGCGTCAAAGGCCGCTGGATCTTCGGGCTTCTTGTAAAGTGCGACCAGCTTGACCATCGGCCACCCCTAACGGCGTCTTCTCAGTCTACTCAGTCTCCTCCGTCTCCACGGTCTACCCCCCAGCGCTCAAGACGGTGAAGACTGAGAAGACGGAGTAGACGCCTACTTGGTCGACGTAATCAGGACCTCATACCCCAGGGCCCGTAACCGGGCGGCAAGCTGCTCCGCATTCTCACGCTCGGTGAAGGCGCCCACCTGCACCTTGAACAGTCCGCCGGACTGGTTGATGTAGGCATCAAAGCCGTCTTTGGTCAGTTGAGCCACTCGCGCATCGGCATTCTCCCGTTTCAGGAACGCGCCCACCTGGACCCGATAGGTCACCGAAGAAACCGGCGGGGCCGGCGCAACCGGCGGAGCAGGAACCGGCGCGGGCACCGGCGCGGGAGCGGGCGCGGGAGCCGGCGCGAGCGGGGGTTCGACAGGCGGCGGCTCCGGGGTCCGCGGCTCTCCCGGCGGCAGCGAGATGGGCGGCTGCGCGGGGCCGGCGGGAGGCGCGGTCGGCGGCGCGACCGGCCGAGCGGGCCGGGCGACCGGCGGGCCCGGCGGCGAGAGAAACGCCTGCCCCGCGGCATAGCCGAGGACCACCGCGAGTCCAAACAGCCCAATGAACATCAACACGACCAACAGCGGGTTCCCGCGCATGATGCGCTAACCTCCGAGCTGTCGCAGCCGCGAAAGTTCCTCAGACGTGAGGTGCGGATAGTACAGTCCGTGAGCGAAGTCGCTCGGCCCTTGCTGTTCAATCCTGACGACCTGCGCGTCCAGCATTATTGGTCCATCGGGGAGGGTCACCACCACACGCACCCGCTCCCACTGCGCGAGCGGCCCCGGGAGGATGATCCGCATCCCCCAGGCGCTGACGTCGACTCCGGCGCCCAGCACCACCTCCGCGTCGTGCTCGACCCGCACCAGCGTGACAGATGCACCATCGAGCGACACGCGGTCGGCGCGGCGCGAGGCGATATCGATAGTGGCGGGAAGATCGAGGATCACGAGCTCGGCACCCACTTCACGGACGACCGACTCGAACGCGTACTTGGAAACCTGGCCCTGGTAACGGATGCGCAGGGCCGCCCCCCGCTCGACCCGAAGGGGTTCCTCGTGGCGCTTTGGGATCGAGATCGCGATGTGCACCGGCGTGACGGCCACCACGGTACTCTGGAACACCCCGGCCCGGGGATCGTCGGCCGGTTCCACCTCGATGGCTTGATCCGGATCCATCGGCTCGACAAGCGGATAGCGCCCAATCATCGCTAAGAGGTTCCGGTTTCCCTTCTGTGTTTCCTCGTCGCCGCCAAGATGAGAACAACCCCTCCGAGCGCCGTCAACAGGTAGTACGATACCAACCGGTCCACCAGCGCCGCGGTCGCAACGGCAGGAGGGGAGACCGCGGCGGGAAGCAGCACCATCGCGATGCCCGCCATCGACGCTTCCGTCACCCCGATGCCGCCGGGGATCAGTGTGGCGATGGCGACAAGGTTGGCGGCGCCGAACGTGAACATCGCCTGCGGTACCGACAGGGGAATTTCAAGCGCCGCAAATACTACCGCGAGCCGCAGCGCCTCCAGGAACGCAGCGACAATCGATAGACTCAGCACTGCGGTCAAGCGACCGCCGTGGCGCCACACGAGCAGACCGCCGACGAGTCGCTCCACGGTGTTCCCAACGACGGCAGCCGTTCGCTCCGGCAGCGGGATGTGCTCCAGGACTCGTCGGGACCCGCGTGCCAGCCGCTCCGGCATCAGCAGAACAGCGGCCCCTCCCACCAACAGCACCCCCGCGGCCAGGACCACGATCCGCAGGAGCGACCTCTCGCCGACGGGCAGCACGATCAACGCCAAACCGCACAGTACCGCCAGTGAGGCGCCGTCCATCAGCCGTTCCACCATGACCGCGGCGGTGGATGCAGCCAGACCAATGCCGTGGCTGCTGCGCAGCAGCAGCGGCTTCGCCAACTCGACACTGCGCCCCGGCACGAAACTTCCCGCCGCCACACCCGCTACCACCGCCGCGAGAGCGGAGAACCACCCGATCCGTGTGCCGGCAAAGTGGCCAACCATCAATTGCCACCGGATGGCCTTGACGGCGAGGTTGGCGGTGACGAAGATCACTACCAGCAGTGTCCGGTCTGGAGCGACCCGGCCGAGATTCTCCAATCCCTGACGAACGTCGCCGGTCGTGATGAACACCACGAGGACTGCCGCGCCCAGCAAGAGGAGGCCGGCCCGAAGCCACTTCATGAACGGCGGACTAACGGAGGTAGAATGCGCGGATCGAGAGTCCTGACTGCGTGCCGGTATCCGATCCCGTCACGGTCAGGCTGTCGAGAACCACCGCCCGAGGCAGGCTCTCCATCATCTGGACAAACACGAGCAGCTGGGGGAAACGCCCGCGGACCTGCATCTGAAACGTCAACGAGCCGACCGCTTGATCGGGGGGGCCGGCCGGCCGCGGCGTCCCCCCCGCCGCGGTCTCTTCGGATTCCTGGGGGAAGGTAATCTCCACGAGTTCCAGTCCGCTCGCCCGCAGCGCGAAGTCCACCTGCGCCAGCAGCGACGGCAGAGCCGGATCCCGCGGGACCCGGTCCAGCAGGTCCTCGAGCGAGCGGCGTGCCGCCGCGTGCTGCTGCTCGATCCCTGCGCTCTGCTGTACCTGAGCCGCCATGCGCTCCACTTCATTCCGTTTGCGTGTTTCCTCCGAACGGGCCAGACGGAGATCCGTCAATTGGCGCGAGAACACTAACAAATACAAAGCCATCAGCCCGAAGACCGCAACTGCGCCGACCAAGAGCAGACGCTCGCGGCGCAGCATGCGCTACGGGGTGGAACTCCGCACGCGGGCGGTCAGCTGGAACGTGGTGAGGTCCGTCGAACCCGCTCGCTCCTGCCGCAGGAACTGGATCTGCACCTGGAAGACGCCGACGCGGGTGAGATCCTGCGCGAACCGCACGACAGAGAGACGCTGCAGGGCCGTCCCCTGGATGGCGATCCGGTCCTGCGTCAGTGTCAGCGTCCGCAGCCACATGTCGCGCGGAACAATGCGAGTGAGTCCATCGAGCAGCGACGCTCGCCGCGGCACGGCCTGAATGACCGATCGAACCTGCTGCTCGCGACTCCGAAATTCCTCGGTTTCCGACTGCAGCTGCGATAGCTGCAAGGCCACGGGCTGCAGGGGAGCCAGTTGCTGTTCCGCATCTCGGGCGCCACTACGGGCTGCCTCAATGCGATTCCCCAGGATGAGATACGGTGCCAAGATAGCCAGCACGACCAGCACTGGAATCCCCACCAACACCCGCTGCCGCCGGCGGGCCTCGCGGCGCGCGGCGATCGCAGCGGGTATCAGGTTGAGCGTGATGCGCATCAGACCATCCCCCGCAAGGCGAGACCGACCGCCACCGTCAACTGTGCGCCGGAATTCCCGGCGCTCGCGGCTTCAAAGGCGCTGGGAATGACCAGGCCGGCGAACGGTGCAGCTGGGATGGCGGGAAGTTCGAGCTCGCCCGAGAGCGCCTCAAGCACGTCGGGCACCCCCACTCCGCCTCCGCACAGAATAAGGTCGTCGATGCTGGCCCCGCCGAACTGCGCCCGATAGTAGTCGAGCGAGCGGCGGAGCTGAACCGTAAGCCCGCCGAGCGCAGCATACCCTGCAGCCATGCCTGCCTGCACCACATCCGTTTGCCCTGAGCCTGTTGATGGGCGTCCCTGCTCCACGCCGATGGGCACGGTGCGGCTGAACTGTGGGATGCCGTTCGCCACAATCGACACACAGGTCGTGGATGCCCCCAGCTCGATCACGGCGTGGGTGCCGCTCGCCACCTGCGAGCGCAGCGCGCGCGTGACCGCCAGGGCTCCGATCTCAACCGCTTCGACGTATATGTGCGCGGCTTCCAGAGTATCGATGTAACTCATGACGAGACCTTCAGGCGCCGCCGCCAGCAGCACCTCGATCTGTCGCTGGCCATCGTCGGTCACCTCACGCACCAGTTGCACGTCGATGACGGCCTCGTCGACAGGGATCGGGAGGTGGCGTTCGGCCTCCCACTTGATGGCCTGTTTGAGTTCGTCCTCCGGAATGGGGGGTAGCCGCAGCACGCGGGCAAGGACGTTCTGGCCGGTAACGGAGATCACCGCGCGCCGTCTGCGGACGTCGGCAGATGCGAGAAGGGACGATACGGCCTGCGCCACCACGCTGCGGTCGAGGATGATGCCGCCCTCGACCGCGCCGTCAGGAGTCGGCTGCTGGCCCAGGTGAACGACCTCGAGCCCCTTCGAGGTCCGGCGGATCTCGACGGCCTTGATCGAGGCCTTCCCGACGTCGATCCCCAGGCCGACGGCGCCGATTTGCAGAAAGT
>DASXUC010000135.1:0-4991 GCA_036505015.1 bacterium
GTGATCGCCTCATGGCCGCACCGCCCAGGACCGCACGCGATGCGGGGCCGTGCGGGCGACGACCAGATCCAGGGTCACCCGTCCTCTGCCTGACCGTCCGGTGATGACGTACTCGAGGGTCTCCGCCGTCGTCGCCGCGCGCGCGAACGTCACACTCCCGCCGCCGATCGCAATCGCGCGGCCGGCCGGAGAGACCTCGTCGCCGCGCTCTTCAGCCAGTAAGCCGAGGATCACCGCCGCGCCGGCGTCGGCGGCATACCGCGCGCGCAGGTACTCCTTCTGCCGCGACAGGTCGCGCAGATCATCCGACACGCCGGCGAGCACTCCGACGATGATCATCGACACAATCACCCACGCGAACATCACCGAAATGAGTACCACTCCTCGTTCGTCCCGAACAAAGCGGCAAGACACATGAGCGTGCGCCGCAACATGCGCGGGCCGCTTTGTTCGGGATTCGCCGGAGCGGGTCGATGTCATCTGTGGTCTCCCCGCAGGGCCGCGACCTGCGTGAGGCGATAATCGGCGCGCCCATCGCGATCCACGTCGACGGTGACGGTGAGGTCGATCAGGCGCATCTCGTTCACGTCGGCGACGGGCCGGCCGCGCGCGTCCCGGTAGCCGAAGGCCACCGTCGTCGACACCGTCGGATCCGAAGCCAGTGCCGCCACACCGCCGGTCGACGTCGCCCCATCGGGACAGTCGGCCCGGCGCCGTTCGTAGACTACGGTGCCGCGCAGAGGCGCCAGGCGGCCCGGGAAGATGCCGACGCACTCGACGGGAGCGCCCGCTTCGAACGATCCGGATAGCTCCAGTAACGACGCCGTTCCGGTGCGAACGGCCGAACTGGCCTGGATGATGCCGGCGATCCACTGGGCCAGGTCGCGCGATTGCTGGTGGCCGGCGATCTGCGCTTCCGTCTCTGCCTGCGCGGCCACCGCCCCCGCAAACGCGCGGAACAACACCAGCATGACCAGCGCTCCCAGCGCGAGGGCCATCAACAGTTCGACGATGGTAAAGCCCCCATCCGGAATCGCGGAATCGCGGAATCGCGGAATCGCGATCCGAAGGGTATCCAGCGCGTTTCCGCGTTTCCCTATTTCCGCACTTCCGCGTATTGTTCTCACGGCGCAGTGACCGCCCGTGGGCCCACGATCGTCGTCAGGGTGAACGCGGTCTGCCCCGTACGGGCCCGCATGGCCGCCACTGACACTTCCTTGAGAAGAGGCTTCACGGACAGCTGCCGCACGGTCAGGGTTCCTCGCCCTATTCCGCGCGGGAGAACGGGGGCGGCGGAGAGCAGGCTCAGCGCGTCATATGATCCTGACCGGGGCAGTCCGTCGACACCCAGCGCGATGGCCGCCTCCATTGCGCTGGCGACCCAGGCGACGATCGGCGTGTCCTCGTCGGCCTCGCGCACCTTGGCCATTCCGGCCGAGACGGCGACGATGAGGACCGTGAACAGCAGCGCGACCAGGCTGAGGGAGACGAGAACCTCGATCACGGTAAAACCTTGATCCGGAATCCCGGAATCGTGGAATCGCGGAATCGCGATCCGGAGCGTGCCGAGCGCGTTTCCGCGTTTCCCAGTTTCCGCGTTTCCGTGTCTTTGTCTCATCGCACCGCCCCGGGTACCGCGTACGCAAGACCCCGCGCCGCGGCGACGATCACGGTGGTCGCACCGGTGGATCCGCGGAGCGTGATAAACCCGCCCGAGCTGGCCCCGGTCGCGGAGAACCAGATCAAGCGCGTCGAGGTGACCGCGTCGAGCGTGATCCCTCGCGGGAGTGACACCCGGCGCTGCTCCGATCCCGGCCGGCGGATCTCATAGCCGCGTTCTCCGAGGACGACGGACACGCGGGGCCCCCTGGCCACGGCAAGGCTCTGGGCGCCGCGGAGGTCCCGGATCAACTCCGCCGTCGCGCTCTGCAGACGCAGATCGCTGAGAAGACCGGAATACCGGGGGAGCGCCAGACCCAGGATGATGGCCGCCAGCGCGAGCACGGTGAGCAGTTCGACGACCGTGAAGCCGCGCTCAGACAGGTTCGGTTTCGCCGTGCCCATGGACGGGCTCGGTCCGGCCCAAGTCGACAGATACATTTGCCGGATACGCACCTCGGAGCGTCGACTTGGACCGGACCTCGCAGTACCGGAAGTGTACCATGCGCGAATGACGCGAACAATCTGCCGCAAACTTCCAGCGGAATTACGCGAAAGTACCAGGCCGGTCGAGGCATTTCGCGCGCGAATGAAGGACTCCGGTTGCCCGCACAAGAATAAACCTAGCCTAAGCTGAACGCGCGATGTGCGCTTTCTCAGCTCCCCGAGGATCCCCGACGCTCCCCGGGGAGTTCGCTTTGCACGCACAGTTCGCTCGACACCAACGAAGGGGGTGACAACCTCGAGGGAGGGCGACGCGAATTCCCGACGGTTCGCGAGGCAGTCGAGTACGGCACACATCAGTTCACTCTCAGGAGGGTTCATATGAAATTACCCCGCTCTTGGCGGGCGATTGTGGTACCGGTGCTAATCGTCATGATGGCTACGCCGGTGATGCTCACGCAGTTCCCGAGCATCGCCCAGGGACAGGCCGGCGTCCAGTCTCAGGCCGGCCAGTCCGCCTCGGTATCGCCGGCGGGCATCTACACCCCGCAGTGGTCGTCGACACCGCCGCAGCCGAACGCTGCGCAGATCGCGGCGGCCCAGGCCGAGCAGGCGCGCATCGAGAAGGCGTGGGCCTCACGGCCACTCCCGGCGACTCCGCCCAACCTCGCCGGGCCTCGAGCCGGCACGGAAACCATTGCTGACAGCCGGGCGCAGGCACCCGGCACGTTTACCATCTTCCGCAACACCGCGCCCAACGGCTCGCCGGCCGGATTTCGATCCAACGTCGCCGAGCCCGCAATCGCGCAGAACGGCAAGTTCGTCTACTATACCCACAACTGGTACGTCGCCCGCTCGACCAACGGCGGCACCACGTGGGCGTTCATCAGCCCGTTTGCCGACATGTCGTTCTTCTGCTGCGACCAGGACACGCTCTTCGACCCCGCGCGCAACCAGATCATCTGGTACCGCCAGGGACTGTATGGAACCCCGGCGGGGCGCAACACGATCCGCATCCAGCGGTCGATTGACGGTGGGGCGACCTGGTGCACCTACAACCTCACCCCGGCAAACCTCGGCTACCCGACCGGGCAGTGGTTCGACTATCCGCACCTCGCCGTGAGCAACGACTACCTCTACGTCACGTCCAACATGTTCACGGCTGCGGGCGCCTTCCTCCGCATGGTCCTGATGCGCCTCAGCCTCGACCAGATGCGCTCCTGCATCACCGTCGGGATCACGTTCTGGACGCGGACGACCGGCTGGTCGTGGACGCCAGCCCAGGGCGCGACCGACCGCATGTACGTCGGAGACCATGAGTCCCCCGGCGCGACCATGCGGGTCTTCTGGAACGATGAAGCCAACACCACGCTCAGCTCGGCGCTCATCGACCAGCCGAACTTCACGCCGACCAACCGCAACGCCACCTGCGCGTCGCTGGGCGGCGGAAACCCCTGCCTCCGGGCCGACATGCGGATCCTGCGAGGATGGATCCTCAGGAACGCCGCCACCAATACGATCCAGGTCGGCTTCTTCTGGAACGTCAAGGAGGGCGCCGGCTTCACCAAACCCTACGTCGACTCCGTGCTGATCAACGCGAACACCAACACGATCGTCGCCGGAGCGGCCGGACGGCCGTTCATCTGGAATGGCACGATCGCGTTCTTCTACGCGTCGGCATCGCCGAATGCGCGGGGCCACCTGGGTATCAACGTCTCGGCGTTCCAGTCCTCGGTCTTCCCCAGGCTCTACGTGGGCATCGACGACGACTTCAACGGTGCGCCTCCGGGCTGGGAAATCGCGCTGGTGGCGACCGGAACCGGAGCGGCGCTGGGCAACGTCTGGGGTGACTACAGCCGCGTGGTGCCCTTCCGGCCAAGCGGCCTGTCCTGGGTCTCCAGCGGGTTCGTGTCCACCGGGAGCAGCAACAACACGAGCCTGAGAGCGACCTGGTTCGGCCGTGGCCGCGATCAGGACGACTTCAACTACTGGAACAACAAGTAGGGCGAGTCCGATCGGTGAACATGGACGAGGCCGGCCACATGGCCGGCCTCGTTCTATTTCGGGGAATCTAGCGGACCCTGAACTCGCTCGAGTAGGCAATCTCGGGCTCGACGCCTGACAGCGAGCGGGTGAAGCTGTACGAGAACTTGACCCGGTAGATCCCCGCCGCAAATCCCAGCTGGCCGGGCTCGAACACTAGGTGCGAGCTGCGGGGATCGATCGTCACCGTCATCCGTTGCCCTGGTTTGATCTCAACGACCAGCGGCGGCCGGCCGAACCGGCACCCGGTGACCGTTTCCCACCCGGCGGATGATCGCCGCTCCAGCTCGACGATCGAGCAATCCGTCTTGGAGTCGTGGCTGTAGACGGTCCCCGTGGTCCCGTTGGCGATGCTGACCGCGATCGGCTGCCCCACCGCGTAGCCTGACGCGCTCGCTGTGATCGCCACCTGGCCCCTGACTGGGCCGGCGGTCTGCGTCGAGATGACCACGGTCCGGTCCGAAGCCCGCCAGAGCACGTGGACTCCCATCGCCTCGCTGACGAACCGCAGCGGCACGAGGACCCGGCCACGGATGATCCGCGCAGGCGTATCGAGGCGGACCCGCGTGCCACTGACCGTGGCGGTCCGTCCGCCGACCCGCAGCTCAACGTAGACACCGGGGCGCAGGATGATGGCGGTACGGGATATCGGCTTCCACTCCACCAGTGCGCCGATCTTCTCGAACACGCCCCGCAGTGGCACCAGCACGCGGCCGCCGACCATGACCGGCGGCTGGTCCAGCCGGACCGGAGATCCATCGACGACCACGCGGATCGCCGTCTGACCGGCGGCCGGCGCCGGGGCGTGAATCGTGAATCGTGAATCGTGAATCGCCGCGACTCCC
>DASXUC010000136.1:0-3144 GCA_036505015.1 bacterium
CGCCTCGCGGACAACCGGGAAGAAGCCCACACCCTGCAGGGTCACGACCTGCGTCGCCGGCCGGGTGAGGTATTCGATCAGGCGGGTCGCTTCCTCGGCGCGGTTACTCGTCCGTGTGAGAGCCAAGCCGACGAGCACGACGATGAAGGAGCGTCCCCTTGGCCCGGCGGGCGCCGGCAGGACGACGAAGTCATCCGGCCGCTGGCGCAGCGCCGGCAGCAGCCGCGCCACGTGGTCCCAGGCGACCCACGCTTCGCCCAGCAGCAGCGGTTCGTCCATGGAGTTCCACAGGAACGACGACGGATGCGTCACACCCCACAGCCGCCGGAAGTACCGCCACATCTCCACCGCCTCCGGTGACTTGAACCGCTTGACCTGGGAGCCGGTGAACGAGGGATAGGCGTATCCATGCAGGAACCGGGCATACAATCCGGTCGGTCCAACGGGGAATCCGATCCGCCGCTGCCCGGTCGCCTGGCGGATGTTGGTGCCCCACTCCAGCAGATCGTCGTACGTCATCGCGTTGGGATTCCGCCCCGCCGGGAAGTAGCGCAGCGCTTCCTTGCGCGCCGCGATGAGATACGTGGCCTGCATCCACGGGACGAACGCCTGGATGTTGCCGATCTGCCCGGCGCGGACGAGGTCGGAGAAGAACGTGCGGTCCCCGCGGCCCTGCAGCGCTCGCATCGTCGGGGCCATGTCGCGGATGATGTTTCCTGCCACCAGCACCGGGAAGTCGCCGTGCAGCGTCCCGGTCACGTCGATGTTGCCGGACCCCGCCCGGGCTTCAGCCTGGAGGCGATCCATGAACACGTTCGCGGCTTCGCTGAAGAAGCGCACCTGGATGCCGCTCTCTTGCGTGAAACGGGCGAGCAGGGTGTTGCGGGCCCATTCCTGTTCGCCGACGGGCGTGAACTGCGTGGACGTAAACGTGATCTCCGCCGCCGGCGCCGAGTAGATCGGTGGGGCGGTCATCAACGCGATAAGGAGCAGAATCCCTGCGGCTCGCCAGAGTCTCACGGTCTCCCTCCTTGAAGAGGCGTCTACCCAACCGGGTCTTCCCAGTCTACTCAGTCTTCCCAGTCTCCGGGCTCATCGAACCGGATGGCTGGGTAGACTGGGCGGACTGGGTAGACTGGGTAGACTGGGGGTCTATTCGGGGGTATAGCGCTTGATTCCCTTCCACCACTCGGCCAGCCGGCGCCGCACCTCCGCTTCCCGACCGGCATCGGTCGGGCGGTAGTAGATGCGGTCCTTCACGTTGTCGGGGACGTACTGCTGGGGAACAAACCCCCCGGGGAAGTCATGAGCGTACTTGTACCCGCGCCCGTATCCCAACCGGCCCACGGCCCCGGGGTGGCTGGAATCGCGCAGGTGCAGCGGTACGGGGTCGGCGCGCTGTTCCCGGACGTCCGCCGCCGCCGCGCCGATGGCCCGGACGACCGCGTTGCTCTTCGGCGCCGCCGCGATGTAGATCGCCGCTTCGGCAAGCGGGATCTGCGCTTCCGGCAGCCCGACGAACTCCACGGCCTGGGCGGCGGCCGCCGCCACCAGCAGCGCCATCGGATCGGCCAGGCCGACGTCTTCCGCGGCGTGGACGACCATGCGCCGGGCGATGAATCTCGCGTCCTCGCCCGCCGCCAGCATCCGCGCCAGCCAGTACACCGCGGCGTCGGGATCCGATCCCCGCATGCTCTTGATGAACGCCGACACGTGATCGTAGTGGGCATCGCCCGCGCGATCGTAGACCAGGGGCCGCTGCTGCGCGGCATCCACGACCGCGTCGCGGGTGACGCGGCGCACGCCGCCGGAGTCGGGCGGCGCCGTCATCACCGCCAGTTCGAGGGTGTTGAGCAGGATGCGCGCGTCCCCATTGGCCACCCCGACGAGTTGGTCCAGCGCGCCGGGTTCGAATTCCACCGCCAGCGCGCCGAGGCCGCGCTCGCGATCGGCGAGGGCGGACGAGGCGATCAGTCGCAGATCTTCGTCCGTCAGTGGTTCCAGCTGGAACACCCGCGCCCGCGAGACCAGCGTCGCGTTGACTTCGAAGAACGGGTTCTCGGTGGTTGCGCCGATCAGCACGAGCGTGCCGTCCTCCACGTGGGGCAGCAGCACGTCCTGCTGGGCTTTATTGAATCTGTGGATCTCATCGATGAACAGCACCGTGCGCCGTTGGTACAAGCGCCGCCGGTCGGCCGCCCGCGCAATGACCTTCTTCAGCTCCGCAACGCCGGCCGTGACCGCGTTGACCTGCTCAAATTCCGACCGCGTCGCGGCGGCGATGACGTGGGCGAGAGACGTCTTGCCGGTGCCGGGCGGCCCATAGAGGATCAGCGAGGGCGGCTCGTCGGCCAGAATCGCGCGCCGCAGCAGCCGGTCGGGTCCGACCAGGTGCTGTTGGCCGACGAACTCATCGAGGGTGCGCGGGCGCATCCGCGCGGCCAGCGGCGCCTCCACGGCGATCCGCTCGGCGGCCGCACGGTCGAACAACTCCATAACCCGATGGTAGCACAGCGCGTGCATTTTGCTTGACACCCGAAAGAGGTGCGCCCCATACTAAGCGCGAAAACCCGCATAGAACGCGGCGAATCCTATCTACCGTAGAGAGAGGGGTGGGTTGATGGCCAAAGCAATGACGAAGTCGAAGACGGCCGACTACCTGGCCGGCAAGCTGGACGTGTCCAAAAAGCAGGCCAACCAGTTCCTGGACGAGCTGGCGTCGCTGGCCTACCAGCAGGCAAAGAACTCGTTTACTCTTCCAGGCATCGGCAAGCTGGTACTCGTCAATCGCAAGGCGCGAATGGGCCGCAACCCGCAGACGGGCGAGCCGATCCGTATTCCCGCCAAGAAGGTCGTGAGGTTCCGGGTCAGCAAGGCGGCCAAGGACGCGATCCTCGGCGGACGCTGAGCCTTCCCTTCAGCGCAGAAGGGACGCGCCGGCGTGGCCGCGTCCCTTCTGCTTTTTCACACCCCCGCCGTGCCGCACGAGCCGCAGTTCCAAACCTGCGCTACGCAGGTGGGTGCCCTCCTGGCCGCCTCTGGTGTCCCCAAGAGATGGGGCGTGCCATCCGCGGTCAGAGACAGGCTCCCGATGTGATGCGTGTTGGATCGGAACTTACAGCCCACACGCACACGGCAGGACCA
>DASXUC010000137.1:0-6784 GCA_036505015.1 bacterium
ATCATTACGCTCGCGTGCACGAATTGTAAGCGGCGGAACTATGCGTCGATGAAGAGCAAGAAGAACGATCCCGACCGGATCGAGATGCAGAAGTACTGCAAGTGGTGCAAGAAGCACACGCTGCACCGCGAGACGCGCTAAAATAGGGTCCGTAGGGGCGTAGCTCTAACTGGCAGAGCGCTGGTCTCCAAAACCAGATGTTGGGGGTTCGAATCCCTCCGCCCCTGCCACAGAAGTAAACTTCTTCGCCCACTCCCCGCCGACAAGGACGATCGCTTTCCCTGAAGTCGCCGAGGATTTCTGCGGTGCCATCAGGCGAGACTATTACCTCCGTGCCGAGGCTGGCCAGGATCTCCTTATCAGGACCGCGTAGCCACTCGGGCCGGGTTTGCCCGAAGCGACGGCCTCAGTGATATTGGCAATCTCCCCCTCAAGTGTCCTGAGGGCTTGCTCACGCTGGTCCGGGGTGACGCGATGCCGCTGCTTCGCCTTGCGGAGTAATTCATCTCGGACGAGCGAGATGAGGGTCTTGAGGTTGGCGGGACTATAGAGCCGCTCGCGAAGTGCCTGAATGACCACGCGCTGAAGCTTTGCCGCGCTCACGCCGCGGGTGTTCGGGCATGCTGCCGCTCCACGGTTGCGATGCGTTGCGCAGCGGTACGAGTAATTCATTTTCGTGTAGGGACCGCCGCAAACCCCACACTTCACGAATCCGCTCAGCAGGTACTGCCCGACGTTTCGGCGGCCGGGGAAGCGGCCTCATCGCGGAAATTCTTGAAGCCTACCTCTCGAAGCAGGAGCGGCGCACTCGAAGCAGCTAGAGTCAGCGGTTAAGATGGGTCTCTAGAGGCATGATTATCCGACTCCGACGGGCACTCTGAGCAGGTCTCGGGGCTTCGACTGATCGCAAACAGAACAAACGTTTCTCAATTTCCCTACCCAGAAGCTCCCCCACAGTCCGAGGGGGAATCGTGGGGCTCTTAGGGCATTCAAAAGGTCTCTGATGCTGGCCTCATGGAAGATTTCAACCCGTTCTTGCAGGACGTCGCACCCGTCGACAATGAAACCCGCCGGTGCGGTACAGCGAGAGGCGCTGGGACCCCGACCAAGGAACGGAAGGAGTGAGCACCGCGGTCGCGGGAACGCTATGTCGGCTCAGGTTGCGCTAAGGTGACCTAGTACATTGCGACGCGTGGGAGGCGGGAGCCGGATCGTGGGTAGGAGGGAGCGGAACTCCAAAGCAGGACGGGCGGGGCCGGGCTGCGCAATATGCGACGCAGATGCGGTCTTCCTCCGTTCCTCACGGCCGCCGTACGAGGCGTTGCGACCGCGGGTTCGTGTCGTGGACCTCTTCTCTGGGTGTGGCGGTCTGACACTGGGTGCCGCTGAGGCAGCTCGTCATCTAGGCCTCGGGCTCGAAGTGCGGCTCGCGGTCGATGCTGACAAGACGGCGACGGATGTCTACCAGGCGAACCTCCCCAGTGCGGACGCCCGCTGCGGACGTGTGGAGGCGTTGTTCGACGGACAGCCGGGCGATGCGCTCACCGAGGCAGAGGCCAAGATCAAGAGAGACGTGGGGGCCATTGATGTCCTCATGGGCGGGGCGGCCGTGCTGGGGCGGAGCGACATCGGATCCCTGGAGCCGGGGAAGTGCGCCGATTTCTTCGCCCTCGATCTGAGCGCGATCGGCTACGCCGGCGGGCTGAGCGATCCCGTGGCCGCGGTCGTCTTCTGGCGCCCCCGCTCCCGCGCGTTACGCAGTAGTCGCCGGCCGGCTCATCGTCGATCAGGGACGGGTGGCGACCCTCGACATGGAGCCCGTCGTCGCCGAGCACAACCGCAACGCGGCGCGTCTGGCCGAGCAGAAGCGGCTAGTGCAGCGTCTCACACGGCAACAGCAAGTTGGTAGGAGTGCTTCGATCAGACCAGCGAGGTGCGTGAGATGAATCTGAATACCGTCACCGAGGTGAAGCGCCCCTCGTCGGCCGACGAAATCGCGCAGTGGCGCCCCGGGTTGGCGTGGCTGGCGGGGGGGACATGGCTGTTCTCGGAGCCGCAGGTCGATGTCGATACGCTGATCGACCTCGAGTCGCTCCACTGGCCGGCCCTCGAGGCGTCGGACGCGGGGGTCGATATTGCCGCGACCTGCCGCATGGTCGAGCTGGACCGGTTCGCCGCGCCGGCGGCATGGACCGCCGCGCCGCTGCTGCGGGAGTGCTGCCGGTCGCTGCTGGCCTCGTTCAAGATCTGGAACGCGGCGACGGTCGGTGGAAACATCTGCATGTCGCTGCCGGCCGGCGCAATGATTTCGCTGACGGTCGCCCTCGAAGGACTCTACACGCTGTGGCCGCGCGGGGGGGCGCCGCGGGAGGTCCCCGCCGTCGAGTTCGTCACCGGGAACCATGCGAACGTGCTCCAACCGGGGGAGCTGCTGCGGAGTATCCGGCTGCCGGTCCAGGCGCTCTCGAAACGGTACGCGTTTCGCCGGGCGTCCATCACGCATCTGGGACGGTCGATCGCGCTGCTGATCGGCACGCAGCAGGCGGACGGCGGCGATCTGCTGCTCACCGTGACGGCGGCAACGCCCCGGCCGGTGCAACTCCGATTCGCCCGGGTGCCGGCACCCGACGAATTGCGAGATGCGCTCGATACGGCGATCCCCGCCGACGGGTACTTCGATGACGCGAACGCCCTGCCGGCCTACCGGAGGCATCTCACGTACTACTACGCCGAGCAGATTCGGGCCGAACTGGCCCGCGACGGAGGCGCGCGATGAACTTCACGGTCAATGGCAGGAAGTTCTCCGCCGAACCCCATCCGGGCCAATGCCTAAGAACGTTCTTGCGCGAGCTCGGACACTTCGGTGTGAAAAAGGGCTGCGACGCGGGCGATTGCGGAGCGTGCACCGTCTGGCTCGATGGGACGCCGATTCACAGTTGTCTGATGCCTGCCTTTCGCGCCGCCGAGCGGCAGGTCATCACGATCGAAGGACTCGCCCCCGACGGCGCCCTGCATCCGATGCAGCAGGCGTTCCTCGACGCGCAGGCGTTTCAGTGCGGCTTCTGTGCGGCCGGCATGATCATGACGGCCGCCTCCCTGGACGCCGAGGCGCGGCAGGATCTGCCGCGTGTGCTCAAAGGCAGTCTCTGCCGGTGCACCGGATACCGCAGCATCGACGACGCGCTTCACGGCGTCGCCTCCGCCGAGGACGACGTCGCGGGCGCGGCGGCCGGCGCGAGCCTGAGAAACCCGTTCGGGCAGGCGATCGTGACTGGCCGCGCCCGGTACACGATGGACGTCGCGATAGACGGGCTGCTGCACCTCAAGGTGCTGCGATCGCCCCACGCGCATGCGCGCATCCTCCGCATCGGCCGCACCCAGGCCCAGGCCGTGCCGGGCGTCGTGGCGATCTTCACCTGGGAGGACGTCCCGCGCCGGCTCTTCAGCACGGCGACCCATGAGGACCACCTGGTGGACCCAGACGATACGTACGTCCTCGACGACGTCGTGCGGTTCGTCGGCCAACGCGTCGCCGCCGTGGTCGCCGAGACCGAAGGCGCCGCCGAAGCGGCGTGCCGGCTGCTGGCGGTCGAATATGAGATCCTGCCCGCCGTCTTCGACCCGGAGTTGGCGATGGAGCCGGGTGCCCCGGTGCTGCACGAGAAGGACGGGGAGGCGGCGCCGAACGTCTACGTCGACATCCACGGCGAGGTCGGCAGCGTGGCGGAGGGTTTCGCGGCGGCGGACGCCATCCACGAGATGACCTACTCGACGTCCCGGGTCCAGCACGCCCACCTGGAAACACACGGGTCCGTGACCTGGAAGGACGACGCCGGACGGCTGCATGTCCGGACCAGTTCGCAGGCGCCGCACATCACCAAACAAAAACTCTGTCACGTCTTCGGGTTGTATCCGCGCAACGTGCACGTCTTCACCGAGCGCGTCGGCGGCGGGTTCGGTGGCAAACAGGAGATGCTGTCGGAGGACCTGTGCGTCCTCGCCACGCTGAAGACCGGCCGCCCCGTGATGTGGGAGTGGACCCGTCAGGAGGAATTCATCGGCGCGACCACCCGCCATCCGATGACCACTTGGGTCAAGCTCGGCGCCAAACGGGACGGGACGCTGACGGCGTTACAGGTCCGCATCGTCTCCAACACCGGGGCCTATGGCGGCCACGCCGGTGAGACGCTCGCGGCGGCCATGGGTAACCCGCTCACCGTGTACCGGTGCGCCAACAAGAAAGCCGACGGGTACGCCGTCTATACGAACATGGTGCCGGCCGGCGGCTTCCGCGGGTACGGGTCAGCGCAGACGACCTTCGCCATCGAATGCGCGATGGACGAACTCGCGAAGCTGCTCGGGATCGGCCCGTTCGAGATTCGGCGCAAGAACATGATCCGGCCGGGCGACTGGATGGAGTCGGTGTGGAAAGATCCGATGGACGTGACGTTCGGCAGCTATGGCCTCGACCAGTGCGTGGACCGCGTGGAGGAGGCGCTGGCGAGCGGGCGCGGATTGCCCAAGCCCGAGGGCAACGAATGGCTGGAGGGCACCGGCTTCGCCCTGGCGATGCTGGATTCCGGACCGCCCACCGAGCACCGGTCGGGCGCCGAAATGGCGCTGCTGGCCGACGGGAGCTATCATCTCGCGGTCGGCTCCACCGAAATGGGCAACGGGTCGGTGACATCGCACCGTCAGATCGCCGCGACGGTGCTCGGATCGCGCGCCGACCGCATCGCGATTATCAATGCCGATACCGATCTCACTCCCTACGATACGGGGACGTTTGCGAGTACCGGGACCGTCGTGGCCGGCCAGGCGGTGGCGCTGACGGCCGCGGCGCTGCGCGAGAACGTCATTGAGTACGCCGCCCGCCACACCGCGACGGCGCCCGAGGCCTGCCGCCTGGAGGGGGAGACCGTGGTGTGCGGTGACCAGCGGATCCCGCTCTCGGAGTTGTACGCGGCCGGCATCCGCGATGGCCATCGTTTCTCAGCAAAGCGGAAGGCCTACCTGTCGCCGCGCTCGATTGCCTTCAACGCCCACGGCGTGCGGGTCGCCGTGCACCGCATCACCGGCGAGATTCGCGTGCTGCACAGCGTGCACGCCGCGGACATCGGGAGACTGATCAATCCCATGCAGTGCCGGGGACAGGTCGACGGCGCCATCGCCATGGGGCTCGGGTGGGCGCTCTACGAGCAGATGGTGTACGATCGCGGCGGCGCGATGGTGAATCCGATGTTCCGCAACTACCGGATCCCGGCGTTCGCGGACGTGCCGCGCACCGAAGTGTATTTCGCCGACACGTACGACACCATCGGCCCGCTGGGAGCCAAGTCCCAGGGCGAGTGCGCGATCAATCCCGTGGCCCCGGCCGTCGCGAACGCCATCGCGAATGCGACGGGCGTCCGGTTTACCAGCCTGCCGCTGCGGCCGGATCGTCTGTTTGCGAAACTCCCTGCGGAGAGGTGACCGATGGCATCGGATCTATGCAGTCAATGCGGGCTTCGGAAGTTACGTCAGTCACGCAAGGTGTCGCAGGAAGAACTTGCGGACGTGGCCCGACTGGACCGTACCTAATGTCAGCGGTTGTGAACGGGGTCGGCGAAATATCGGGCTTATCAAATATCTACCGTCCGGCCGAGGCACTGAGGGTGCGTCCAAGCGGATTACTACGGCCCCCCATGCGGAGCATGCGTGCCTGAACGGACGCGCGGCCGTTCTAGGCGGCGACTCGGACCTGGACGTTCGCGATTCTCCAAATGCATAGTTCCGAAGAACCCCCGCCCTGCCATGCACCAGTCGCTTCGCTCTGCTGCATGGCAAGCCACTCGGTGCTGAACCCGATCGGTGCATGAGCCCTGAACCCGAGCGCAGCGAGTGGTTCATGGCCTGATTTGGTAACTCAGATCCTGTTGAGACAGGGAGTTTGGCGCCGTCGGTGATGCTTCCATAGATAGGTCGGGGCTGCCAAGATCATCGGACCGATTGGCGCATCAGGCTAGTGTTACATGATCTGCTGCGCTTGCGGCTGGGCTGCTCCGTCAGCATGACACAGACTACGGGTGTTTGGGACGGACGGTGCCGGTCCCCTAGCACCGTCCGTCCCAACCCCGGCTCCCTGCGCTGGAGACGAGAGCAACTTATGCGGCAACACGAACACGAACCCTAAGCGGCGGTATGCTTCTGAGGAAGGGGTCCGCCCCTGCCATGCCAATGCCGACGCTCATCGCCGTCCTCAACCACCGGATCCTCCTCGCCCGCCACGCCCAGCGCTGGCATCTCTCATCCCCGCTGGAAGGCCACCGGTTCACCTGTGCGGCCGCGGATCCGTTTGTCGCCGGACGCGCGTACTGCGGCACCGTCAACGGCGGCTTCTGGCGCACCAGCGATGCCGGCGCCTCGTGGGAACGGATCGGGGACGGTCCGGGGGCCGGCCATGTTACGGCTGTTGCCGTCGCTCGTCACGAGCGCGCTCCTGATGGCGGGATGCTCTATGCCGGCACCGAACCGAGTCACTTCTATCGCTCGGCCGACGGTGGCCGAACCTGGGAAGAGCCGTCGGACCTGAACACGCTCCCGTCCGCCGATGAATGGAGCTTCCCGCCTCGCCCGCACACCCATCACGTCCGATGGATCGAGTCCGACCCGGTTGTGGCTGGGCGGATCCTCGTCGCCATCGAAGCCGGAGCGCTGATCCGCACGCTCGATGGCGGCCTGACCTGGCAGGACCGCGTGCCGGAGGGACCGTTTGACACGCACACCATGACGTCTCATCCGGCGG
>DASXUC010000138.1:0-10063 GCA_036505015.1 bacterium
TGACAATCTGGGAGACGGCGTCGACCGCCACGTACACGTCGTCGGCATTCAGCCAGGCGAGGATCGTCCCACGGCTCATCTGCCAACCCTTGTTGATCGCGTCGGCGTGTCCGCGGTCCGGCTCCGACACCCAGCGCACGGCCTCACCGTACGAACGCAGCAGGTCAACGGTACCGTCGGTCGAGCCCCCGTCGACGACGACACACTCGAGATGCGGGTAGTCCTGAGCCAGGATGCTGTCGATCGTTTGAGCCAGGTACCCGGCGCGGTTCAAGCAGGGCACGACCACGGACACGGTTGGCGTTCGCGCTACCGTCGCGATGGCGCACGCTCCTCTTCCGGCAGTGTGTCTCCGCCCAAACCCCAGTCCGCCGGGTTCGCGAGCAGGGGCCGGCCCGACAGGGCCATCTGGAGGCAGTCCTGCTGGCAGCGCTCCAGATCCGTCCACGGCCGGCCGGGGGCGGCCGCGCGGCTGTGCTCCTGATGATACAAGAACACGTCCGGGCCGTGGAGCACGTGCAGCCGGCGGCCCGAAAAGTGTGCCATGAACACCAAGCATGTATCCATGAACGAGTGGGACGTGAGCTCGGGGAATCCCCGCAGGGCGAACCAGTCGCTGCGGTGCATGAGCATGAAGTCCCCCGAGGCGTTGGAGAATGGATAGATGAACGACCCATCGCGCAGCGTCTCCCGAACCATCTCGGCCGCCGCCGCCAGCCGGCGAAAGGCCTTCCAGCGGGCCAGCCCCCCTCGGCCGTTTAGGCGCGCCGCGCGTTCCCGCCCCAGCTCCCACAGGATCCCGAACGCGCTGCGGGCCCGGGCCGCCGAATCCAGCCAGCCACGGAGGGGCCAGTCCGACGAGTACCAGTGGCCGTTGACGCGGACGATGTGCTCCCTGCAGTAAGCCAGAATGTCATCCAGTGTTCCTCCTCGCGGGATGCCCGAGCGCACGTCATAGCGCGGCACACGATAGTACGCTTCGCTGCGCAGCGGCCCGTGCGCCAGCGACGCAACGAGGCCCGCGCTCATGATGACATCGGGGTTCGTGACCAGGATGAACGAGCCCCGGGCGCGCCGCACACCGGCATTCTTCCCGATGTACTCGAACAGCGGCAGCCGCTCCGAATTGGGGAACCGGCGGTGCACCTCGGCGGGGACGCGGATGAACCTCAGCGCTCCGCGCTCCGGAGCACGCCACGGGAGCGCATCGGCGAGGGACGGCCGCCCCGGGGGAGGGTTCCATTCCACGATGACCAGCTCGTAGGAGATCCGGGAGTCTTCCAGGAGTTGGGTAGTCGTGCCGGTGAACACCGCCATCCGCTCCAGGAAGTTCCCCTCGTAGTCGTCGTTGCGCGCGACCACGACGACGCTCAGGCGCGGCCCGCCCGCTGCGGCTAGGTCAGGAGCGCGACCGTCTTGACCCATGTCCGCATGCAGTACGCCAGGAAGTGGAAATACGCGCGCGCGGGGTCCGTCCAGATAAAGCCGGAAAACTGCTCGACGGCATCCTCGAGGCGACTCGCCAGGCTGAGGTAGCACTCAGCGTACCCGCTGCCCTCGAGCGGGACCTCCTTCAACCAGTCGGCGAGTTCTTCGAGCATCCAGATGCAGGCCAGCTCCTGCGTCAGGTCCCGCAGCGGGTGGTGCGCGTTCCGCACGTGGTCGGTGACCGGGGTGCCGACGCGCACGCGGGCGCCGAGATGCCGGGCGCATGCCTGCAGGAAGTATCCCGTGAAAATGTCGCCGTCGCGGTCCATCGGGACGCCGAGGATGGGAGCGCCCATCCGGACGAAGTAGAACGCCGGCACCGCGGCCGCGACGATCGCCGTGTTCTGCGTATTGATCGGCGACCAGGTGTCCGGCCCCAGCAGGACCGACTCCCCGCGGAACGCCCGCACCTGCGGCGCCACCGCGAGGTGTGTGACGGCGTCGACGTCCGGATCGCGCAGCCACAACCCGGCGTTGACGTGCACCGACCCGCGCTCGAAGCCGCCGCTGAGTTCCGCCTCGGCGTGGCGGTGCCGGTATGGAAAGCCGCGGGGGTAGATGCCCGCCGGTTCCGTCTCGAGCAGGCGGCAGACGTTGAACCAGCCGCTGCCGCTGCGGACCGACCGCAGCGTGACCTCCTCTCCCACGACCATGTGCTCGCCGAAGAAGCGCTCCCCGGGCCGCGGGAGATTGTCGTCGTCGATCGAGATGATCAGGTCACACTGCTGCTCGAGGGCCAACAGAAATCCCACGTTCCGTCGGTTGTCGGAGTCGTACGGGATGATGCGCGCGATCTCACCGAGCCGCCGCAGGTAGGCGTCTTGTTCCGGAAGCGAGGGACAGACGACGCGCAGGCCGGTCTGCTGCGCACGCTCGACCTGCACCCGGATCTCCGGCGGGGTTTTCCGGTCCGTCACCACCACGCAGACCACCTCGTCGGTGAGGTCCTCCGCGGCGGCCTGCTGCGCGTAGCGGGCGATGAACTCCCCGGTGCCGATCGTCGTCGCCACGAGCGCCACCCTACGAGGCATGCGATCTCCCCAGGAACCTGGCCGGGACGGCTCCGCGGACGGCGGCCGTCACGAATGCCTTCTCCCGGTCGTCCATCGCATAGCCCCAGACATTCGCCAGCGATCCGGCCAGGAACGCTCCCAGCGCGATGAGGCTGCCCGCCGGCGTCGGGACGGCTGACTTGAAGGCGAGGATCGCGACACAGAGCAGCCCCAGGATACCGAGGTAGCCCGCCGACCGGTTCTCGACCAGCATTCGGACGTTGACGAACTTCCACGGCCGCCCGGCCGCGAGCAGCAGCGCGGCGGACACGATGATCCGAAGGGTCCAACTCACGGCGGCACCGTTGATCCCGTACCCGCGGACCAGAAACCACGTCGCCGCCGCGTAGAATGGGATCTGGACGAGGTGGATGATGGTCACCGTGCGCGCGTCGCCCAGCGCCTGCAGAAAGGTCCCGGACAGCCACGCCACCGAGCTAACCAGGACCCCCACCCCCGCGATCCGCAGCACGGCCGTCCCCCGCAGGAACTCCGGGCCGACCCACACCATCAGAATCTCGGGCGCAAACGTCAGCATGGTCGCGGCCAGGAAGCCCATCGTCAGGGCCAGGTACTTGAACGTGCGGGCGAACCGCACCTGCAGGCCCGCCGCATCATGCGAGGGCAGGCCGCTCACGACCGGGAACAGCACCGGCATCAGGCTGGCGGGAACGACCAGCGCGCGATTGGCCAGCCCCTGCGGAATCGAGTAGTAGCTCACGGCGGCGATCGCCAGCGACGCGGCAACGAGGAGCCGCTCGAGATACAAGAGGATCGTGACGGCGATGTTCTGCAGGGCGATCCAGCTGCCGTACCGGAGCAGCGCCGACAGCGCCCCGGCGACCTGGCCGGCCTCGGCGGCGCGGGCCACCGGCAGGGACTGCTTCACCAGCACGAGGTACACGAGCAGCACCGCCAGGTTCTTGGCCGCCAGGAGCATGAACAGCTGCGGCAGCGTGATGCCGAAGACGAGCAATCCGATCAGCGTGATCCCCGCGCCGGTGAGATCGGACGGAATCCGGACCGCGTTGACCCACCCGAACCGCTGGTAGGCCTCCAAGACACCGCGCAGCGTGTTGGTCACGACCACGAGGGCGATCAGGACGGATGCCGCGTAGAACAACTGCGCGGTCTCGCCGATCAGCCCCGGCGGCAGGTGGAGCAGTCGCGTCACGATGACCGGCGTGATCAGATCGAGGCCCAGCGCGCCCAGGACCCCGAGGCCGGCGGCCGCCGCCGCCGCGGTCCACACCACAGGACGGATCAGGCGGACACTGCCGCGCGCGACGGTCTCCGCGACAAAGCGCGTGACCGCCTGGCCCAGCCCGAGTTCGATCAGCCCAAAGTAGCCGACGAACAGCTGGGCGATCGAGAGCACCCCGTACCGGTCGACGCCGATCGTCCGCACGACCAGGGGGACGGTAACAATGCCGAGCAGCACGGTGACCAGTTCACCCGCGATGTTATACCCGGCGTTCTTCAGGACGACGCGTTCGCGAATCTCCACGGACCCTCAGACTACGCGGCCGGACGTGCGGTGACCAGCAGATGCCAGCCGAACAAACGCTCCAGCGCGCGGAACCAAGCGGTGGGCATCCACCGAAAGTACCAGACGCGCTCGTACTCGTAGTGTCGGTACTTCTCGATCACGTAGGGGAAGATGTGGTCCTTCTTGAGCTCAATCACGCGGAAGCCCGGCAGCAGCCCGCGTGCCTCCGCCGCACTGTAGCAGAAGGTCACGGGGGAACCTTCCTGCGCTTCGGAGTACTGGCGAACGAGTTTGGCCGCCTGCCAGAACGCGCCCTTCCCGTATCGGAGGATGATCCACAGCGTCTTCCAGCTCCACTTGGCGTACACCATCAGCCGGATCTCGGTGTGCGGGCCGCAGAACTTCTTGATTTCCTCGATCGCGCGTTCCGGATGTGGGGTGTGATGGATGACTCCGAAGGAGTAGATCAGGTCGAAGGGCTGGACGGGGACGACCGCGCTGAGCTCTTCCGCGTTCCCCGCGTAGAAGTGCGCGTCGAGTCCATACACCGAGAACCGGCGGCGGCAGAGATCCAGGCTGCGCGGCGAGAGCTCGACCACCGAGAGGTCGGCGCCGGCCCGGGCGAAGTTGATGGAATCCGTCCCGATGCCGCAGCCGATCTCCAGCACGCGCTTGCCTTTCCAGCGGGCGAACTGGGCAAACTCGGGGATATGCGGCTCCACGAAGTACTTGCGCGATTCCACCTCATCGAAGTACTCGCGGGTGCCGACCGGCTGTGCGGAATGCCGGATATTGCAGGGACGGCGGTCCCAAAAGGCCCGGACCTGCTCAAGCAGCGCCGTCATGGTGCCGTCCCAGAGCGACGTAGGTCACCGCTTTCCTAAACCGTGCCGGTGCCAGGACCCGCCAGCAGTCTACGATGACCGCCGGATTGCTGATGATGTAGCTGTCGTCGATCGCGGCGAACTCGGGCAGCGGCAGAGTGATCACGGTAAACGGGGATTCCGCCATCGCCTGCCTGGCGGATGTCGCGATTCCCACACGGTCGCCGAAATGCCTGCGCGCGGCCGGCGCGGCGAGGGGATCGTAGACGGTGACCGCGGCCCCGGCGTCCAGCAGCGCATTCACGACCGCCACGGCCGCAGACTCGTCGGTGACCGGGGTGTTGGGCTTGTAGGCCAGCCCCAGCACGGCCGCGCGGGCTGCGTGATGGGTCTTGTAGGCGTCGATGACGAGATCGACCAGCCGGCGGGTCTGGTCCCGGTTGACCGTGTCGGTGGCCAGGGCCAGGTCCGCGCCGACCCCATGGTGGCCGGCGAACGCCGCAAACGCGCGGTTGTCGCGCGGAAAGCACGGGCCGCCATACGGGAGCCCGCCCTTCAGACCCCAGGGTGAGATGCGGTGATCGGCTCCCAGCGCACTCGTGATAGCGTCGACGTCCGCTCCCGGCACCGACGCGCAGATGCTGGCGAGTGTGTTGGCGAAACTGATCTTCATCGTCACGTACGCGTTCAGGCTGAGTTTCGTGATCTCGGCGCTGATGATGGACATCCGCGCCACATACGGGCTGTTCTCGTGCGTCGCGCGGTAGATCTCCGCCAGCGTCTCGCCGGCCCGCTCGTCAGACTCTCCGATCAGCACGAGATCGGGCTGCAGGAAGTCCCGGATCACGCTGCCCAAGGCGATAAACTCCGGGCCGTAGCAGACGCCGAATCCCTCGCCGACTAGTCGGCCGGAGCCTCGCTCGATCAGGGGGATCAGCGTGCCGTCCGTCGTCCCCGGAGAGACCGTCGACGTGACCACAAACAGGTGGTAGGGTTTGCGATGCTCCCGCAAGGCCCCGGCCAGCGGCATCAACGCGAGGCGCAGGTACCGGTCGGAAAACCGGCCGCCCTCCTCGCTCGGTGTCGGGACGATGAGAAAGGTGACGTCCGACTCGTCCACCAGCGTGCCATAGTCGGTGGTGGCCCGCAGCCGGCCGCGGACTCCGGCGATCAGTTCGTCCAGGCCCGGTTCCTGCACCGGGGCCCGGCCCGCGTTGACGGCCTCGACCACACCCGGATCGGAATCCATGCCCAGGACCGGAAACCCCCGGTAGGCGAAGCATGTCGCCGTGCACGTCCCCAGCTTCCCCAGACCGACAACGGACAGGCGTGTCATCGCGCGACCTTGATCAGACCTCCACGGCGGCCGCGCCACCCAGCGGTGCGCTGATCCGTCCGGCTCGTTCCAGCTGCCCGTGGATCCACCAGTAGGTGTGACGCAGTCCCTCTTCGAGGGTGACGCGCGGCTCCCAGTCCAGCACTTGCCGGAGCCGTGTGTTGTCGCTGTTCCTCCCGCGCACGCCCTGCGGTTTGGTGAGGTCGTGGCGTTTCGTGATGCGCTTCCCGGCGATCCCCGCGACGAGGTCCACGAGTTGGTCGATCGTCACCAGGCGGTCCGTGCCCAGGTTGAGCGGCCGGTGGAAGTCTGACCGGATCAGCCGCCAGATGCCCTCGACGCAGTCGTCGACATAGCAGTACGATCGCGTCTGCAGCCCGTCGCCCCAGACCTCGATCGCGTCGCCGTCGGCCGCGAGGGCGATCTTCCGGCAGATCGCGGCGGGCGACTTCTCCCGTCCCCCCTCATACGTACCCAGGGGCCCGAAGATGTTGTGGAAGCGCACCGCGTACGTCGGCATGCCGTATTCCTCGTGGTAGTGTCGGCATTGGCGCTCGCTGAACAGTTTCTCCCAGCCGTAACCATCCTCGGGATCGGCCGGATACGCGTCCTCCTCCCGCAGCGGCACGACGTCAGCCGACTCCTGCCGGTAGCCAGGGTAGACGCACGCCGAGGAGGTGTACAGATACCTGCCGATTCCGTTGACCCGGGCGGCTTCCAGCATGTGTGTGTTGATCAGGACGTTGTCGTGCATTACCGGAGCCTTGTACGCGGTGATGAAGCCGATGCCGCCCATGTTTGCCGCCAGGTTGAAGCATTCGTCGATCCCCCCGCGCGCGGCGACCAGGCACTCGGACCACCGGCGCAGGTCGAGGACGTCGAACTCATCGGCGGCGGTCGGCTCGAATTCGGGGCGTTTTACGTCCACCCCCCGCACCCAGTAACCCTTGCCCTTCAGAAACGTGACGAGGTGGTGCCCCACAAACCCTCCGGCACCGGTGACGACAGCCCGCAGAGTTCCGCTCATCGACCGACCTCTCCTTTGCTCGACAGTCATGTTCATCGCAGCGTCTGCAGTGCCGCCTGCAGCGCGGGACTCTGCGGCACCCGCGCGGCGGTCGCGACAAGCACGTCCCGCGCTTCCCCCACCCGCCGCTGCCGCGCCAGCAACGCACTCAGGCGGAGGGCCGCGGGCACGACGGTCACGTCTTCATCCAACACGGTGCGGAGAATGCGCTCTGCCTCGCGCACGTTGCCTCGCTGTTCGGCGAATGTCGCCGCGTCAAGAGAGAGTATAACAACCTGCGGCCACAGCAGCGCGTACACGATGGACGGCGCTCCCAGATTGCGGCCCAGGTACCGCGCCAGCGCCTCGTCGTACACGCGGGCTGAGTCCGCATCGCGGCCTTCCCACTGGTAGAGGCGGGCGAGGTACCGGTAGGCCTCCGGCCGGTTCATCGGATCGAGCCGCAGCGCGGCGCGGAACGCCGCCTCCGCCTCGACCCGCGCCGCCGGATCCGCCCCGCGGTGATCCATCAGCCCCTTGCCGAGCTGCACGTGGTACGACGCGCTGAGAGGATCGAGGGCCATCGCCCGCCGCAGCGCGGCTACGGCACGATCCACGTCGGGCTGGGGCAGCGAGAGCGCGGCGGCCGCCACGCCGGCGAGGGAGCGGCCGCTGAACGGGTTCCAGCGGGCGGCGCGCGCGTACTCCCGCAACGCGGCGGCTGGATCCTGCGCGCGCGCGTGGCGCTGGGCGTCGACGAACGCCTGGTGCGCGGTGCCGACGGCCGCCGCGGCGCCGGAGAGAACCGCCAGCATGATGGTGATCGCCGCGGCGCGCCACCACAGGCGCGGCGGAGCCGAGCGATGGACCGGCGGCGCGAGGCTGCGATCGTACCACACGAGCACTCCGATGAGCCCGAACGCGGTGGCGGGAGCCGCAGGAAAAGCCCAATTCATGTCCAGTCCGCTGTGAAGGAAAAACGCTGCCACCCCGAGCCCGATCCCGGTCACGAGCGGATACTCATCGGTCCCGCGCGCCTTAGCGAGCGTCCGCAGCCACAACAGCAGCAGCGCGACGAGCAGCCAGGCCAGCGCGGCCGCCCCGGCCAGCCCGCCCTCCGCCAGCGTCTGGACGTATAGGCTGTGGGCGTCCCTCGCGTAGAACCGCGGATCCTCCTGGTACTGGGTATGGACGACGGCAAACGTACCGGGCCCGGTCCCCAGCCACGGATGATCCCGGAAGATCAGGAGGGCGGCGCGCCAGAAGTGCACGCGGCCCTGAATCGATGAGTCCCCGGCGTTTCCAATCGAGGCGGCACGGGAGGCCACGTTCATCGACGAGGTCCCGCGTGGAACCGACCCGGTCAGGAGAATGACCGCAGCCCCGACGGCGAGCGCGAAGATCGCGCTGCGGCGGAACACGAGCCCCCATCCCTTCGGCCGGAGGACGATCGCGGCCACGGGGATGACCGCCGCGAGCGACAGCCACGCCCCTCGGGAGTACGTCAAGATGAATGACACCGCGAACAGCCCGGCCAGCGCCCCTTGCGCAAATGCCTCTCTGCCGGTCTGTGCGCGGAGCATCCTGACAAGCTGGAGCGGAAGCACAAGCAGCAGGAACGCCGCGAACGGATTCGGCCAATAGAACGTGGAGTACCAGCGCATCTGAGGGTTGCCGGCCCCCCAGAAGTTGAACAGCGCGATCAGACACACCCACCCGGCCACGACCGCAACCGCGTCCACGAACCGGCGCGCGGCCCCCGCGCTGGTCATCGTGGAGGCCACCAGCACGACCAGACCCAGATACATCAGCCAGAGCAAGAGCTGGCCGACGCTGGCCTCTGGCCGCACCGACACGATCGCCCCAAACGCGGTGACACCCACCACCGCTGCGAGCGGCGGAAGCAGCGAGTTCGAGCGGATGCCGGCCCACACGATACCGGCCAGCATCGCAAACACGGCGGTCTGGACAAACACCAGGCTGAGCACGTGGCGCCCGCCGTCACTGGTCGCCAACTGGAACAGCAGCCCTACCAGCAGAACCGGGACAATCCATCGGATAGTCCGGGTCTCTGCCGCAGGATGCGTCACGGCCCAGTCGTGGCCCATGCGCGCCGACAGACTGCTCGCCATATTCTCAGTGCCTCACTCAGTGGATATGAGCCTTCTTGATGATGCCCGCGGACTTGCAGGAATACTCCTGGAAACTGACACCTCCCACCCCGCGGCGGCACCGGCAAGTAACCAGGCCAGCGGCGCCAACCCGACCGTACTAAATGAGAACTGGGCCTGAAACAGGTACCCCGTGAAGGCGGCCACCAGCCCGGCGGCAATCACCCGGGACGCCCCTTCAGTACGTCGCCACACGCGATAGGCCGAGAGCAGCACGAAGATCCAGATGGCAACATAGGCTACCGCCCCGGGCAGCCCGACGGAAACCGCCACCTGTAAAACGTCGTTGTGCGCCTTGTCGATGAGGACCGGGCGGCGGCCGAAGTACTGCTCCAGCGCCGCGCGGTCGTACGGGAAGACCTCACGCAGGGTTTCCAGCCCCCATCCGAGCAACGGTCGCTGCTGAATGAGTCCGAGGGTCTGCTCCCAGATGTAGACTCGCTGCGAAACCGATCCGGTCTGCAGGGTCAACGTCGAGGCGGCGCGTTCGGCGGCGGGAGCCAGATCCCCCGTTCTCATTAGTAGAACGACCGCGACTACCACTGCAACGGCGGCGCCCGTAGCGATAGCGCGACGATGTGTCCACCACGCGGTCCGGCCCGCCAGCACGAAGAATAGGGGCGTTGCGACGGCCAGCGCAACCCACGCCGCGCGGGTGAAAGTAAGGACCGCTGCCACGAGACCCGCAGCCGCGATG
>DASXUC010000139.1:0-6912 GCA_036505015.1 bacterium
ATGACCACGATCCCGGGTGTGTTCGCCGGCGGCGACGTCGTCCGCGGGGCCGATTTGGTGACCACGGCGCTGGTCGACGGCCGCGCGGCCGCAGCGGCGATCGAGGAACACCTCCACAGACCGCCCACCCTTTCGGACTAGGTACTCGGGGCCCGCGAAACAGGTACCCGGTACAGCTCGGGCAGACAAGCGGTACCGGGTACTCACACACAGGCAGTGCGGTACCTAGTACGGCGCCCCCTATACTGATTCAAGATGAGCACACTTGTGCTGAAGGTCCTTCTGACTCCGGCGCTCGTCGCCGTCGCCAGTTTGGCAGGGCGGCGCTGGGGACCGGGGGTGAGCGGATGGTTCGTTGGGTTTCCCTTCACCTCAGGCCCCGTCGCTTTGTTCTTGGCGCTGGACCACGGCACCGACTTTGCGGCAGTGGCCGCGGTTGGTACGTTGGGTGGGACGATCTCGCAGGTTGCCTTCTGCCTCGGCTATGCCTTGGTCGCCCATCAGTATGGCTGGCTCAGCGCGCTCGGGGCCGGAACCATAGGATTCGCAGCGGTCACATCCGTCCTTCAGGTGCTGCCTCTGGCCGCAGTGCCGCTGCTGCTCGTCGTGAGTGGCTCAGTGCTGGCGGCTCTCCACCTCCTGCCTGATCACGGCGTGGAGACGCGAGCCCAACCACTCCCCCGATGGGACCTGCCGGCGCGCATGATCCTGGCGACCCTGGTCGTGGTGCTGCTCACCGGGTTCGCGCAGGCGCTCGGGCCGCGCCTCACCGGTTCGCTGGCTCCGTATCCCGTCTACGCGGGTGTCCTGGCGATCTTCGCGCACCGCCAGCAGGGCCCGGGAGCGGCGGGTCAGGTCTTGCGCGGGCTGCTCTTTGGCCTCTTCGGTTTCGCGGGCTTCTTCACGGCGCTCGCGGTACTCCTCAGCCGAATCGGTATCCCTGCGGCCTTCCTCGCGGCGATCGCCGTGGCGCTGACCATCCAGGCGGTCACCCTGAGGGTGCTTCGTGGCCCGGGAGGACCAGCGGCCGGAAATCCCCCTACCTGACCTTCCGAATCACCAGATGCGCGAGCCGTCCTCGACCTCCAGTGACACGAGTTTGCCGCCGGCGGCGCGGACGAGGATCGGCGCGTACTGCGTGACTTCTTCCACCTGACTGCGGCGGATGGCAATCAGATCACCCGGCTTGGACAGGTCCTTGGCCGCAGGACATCCCAGAACGGTCCGCAGGTCCCGACCGTGGCGTCGATCGACTAAGTTTCGCTCTGCTCAAGCTGTTTCATCATCTGTTCCTCCCTACACCCGGCCGGGCGGCACGAGGTGCCAGTAGGCCCGGTTGAACAACCGTTTCATCGCGAACGCCGTAAAGTTGGGCGCAGCGGGGTGCGGGGGGTGATTGTAATCAAAACTCAGCACCGTCGCCTGATGGTCCCCGCTCTCCAGGAAGCACATCACCTTACCCGTGTAGCGCGGGTCGGAGCCGTTCGAAAGAGGCCCGCCGGCGATTCGTTCCGCAAGCACGTGGGCCTCGAAGTGGGCGGCCGATCCGCTCTTGCTTACCGGAATGTCCGTCGCATCGCCGAGCGCGTAGATGCCCTCATAGCCGCCGACCTGCAGCGTCTCGCGGTCGGTGTGGATCCAGTCGCCCCGGTCCGCGATGCCGTCGGCGACGACCGGCGCCGTCCCGCGGTGGGGCGGAATGAGCATGAGCAGGTCGTAGCTGAGCTCCTCCCCCTCCAGTGATCGGACGACCCGCTTCGCCGGGTCGACTTCCTCGACGTTGAAGAACGTGGCCAATCCGATCCCGCGTCGCTCCATGACCGGTTCGATGACATCGGCCACCGATTCGATCGGAAATGCGCGCGGGAGGGGCGACACGTAGGTCAGTTTCGTCTTCTCGCGCAGCCCGCGCCGGCGAAGCGCCCATTCCAGCAGCAGCACAAACTCCAGCGGCGCCGGCGGGCATTTGTACGGCACGCCGGCGACGCCGACAACGATGTGGCCGCCGCGGAATTCCGCGAGGGCCTGCCGCAGGCGCAGGGCTGCCGTCGGAGTGTAGAAGTGATGCGCCGCCGACAGTCCCGGAACTTCGTCGGGGACAAGGCGGGCGCCGGTGGCCAGCACGAGCGCGTCCGCGCTCATCTCGCCGCCGCCGGTCCGCACCATGCGCCTGGCCGGATCGATTGCCGTCGCCGTATCCTGGATGAACCGGACACGGCGGTCCAGCAGCGACTGCTGCGGCCGGACCAGCTGCTCCGGGCCCACCCATCCGAACGGTACGTACAGCAACCCCGGCTGGTACAGGTGCCCCGCATCGCGGGAAATCATCGTGACGTTCGAGCCGGGATGCTTCCGCGCGATCAGGTTGGCGACGATGGTCCCGCCGGTGCCGCCCCCGACCACCACCACCTGTGGAGAGGCCATTGCCTTACCGTCCCTTGCGGACCACGAGCCGGGCGAAGCCGGTCTCGTCGATGATCCCGAGGAATTGCTGGCCGGCTTTCTCGCACCACTTCGGGATGTCCCGCTTGGAGCCGGAATCACTCGACAGCACTTCGATGGTCTCGCCAATGCGAGATTCGCGGATCGCCCGGATCAACTCCATCAGCGGTCCCGGGCAGTAGCTGCCACGAGCGTCGATCGTGCGGTCAACCTTCGTGTCCTGCAGCTCGACGGCCATGATCGTCCTCCTAGATGAACAAAGTGACCTTGCCCTTCTGCGCTTCCTCGACGAACTCGCCGACCCCGACGACGTCATCCACGATGGGGTCGAGGTCGTCCTCGGTCATCCCCATTAGATCCATCGTCATCGCGCAGGCGTGGACCTTCACGTGTCCGTTTCCAAGCTCCTTCGCCGTCTTCAGCGTCTGGTACCAGGATGGGACGTTATTCTGCTGCATCAGCGCCATCATCGCCTGGCCCTTATCTTCGAAGTCCTTGCTCATGCGCATGTTCTTCTGGGGTTCGCCCTTCCTGAATGCATCCAACCCCCAGAACGTCAGGAAGATGTTGACGTCCTGCTCCATTGCCACCGCGCCGGACGCCAGAATCGCCACCGGGAAGAGCTTGTCCACGGTTCCCGAGAACACCACCATCGACAGCCGCTCTGCCATTGCCTCTCCTCCTCGCTCGCGTTGATACTCCGGGGAGTATCCCGAGACCAGCGTACGATCGGACGGCAGACGGCACATCAGACCCTGCGCTGATGTTCTATCGGGCATCCGCCCGACGCGGGCTCCTCCGGACGAGCTATATACTCCAGGGAGTATCGGGAGGGTCTGAGGATGGCGGTCACGGTGAAGCTTCCGGAAACGACTACCCAGGCGGTCATGGCGCGGCTGCGCCGGATCGAGGGTCAGGTCCGTGGATTGAACGACATGCTGGCCGCGCGACGGGACTGCATCGACATCGTCCAGCAGCTTTCGGCCGTACGGGGGGCGCTGGACCGGGCGGCGGTCGATATCATCTCCGCGGGCATGGAGCAGTGCCTGCGGATGGAGCTGCGGGGCGACACCCGCGCCGGTAGCGCTCTGCGTAAAGCACGCAAAGCGTTCTTGATGCTGCGTTGACGACGCCAGGGCTCGGCCTTAGTGATCTTCGTCCTGAGCTCTGGCGTCCCGCGCCGCGCGACGGGCCAGGCGCAAGGGCTCTGGAGCCCTCCAGCCGCGACAGAGCGCCAGCACGACAGATGCGGCGACGTCTGGATTCGTTCGCCACGCCGCATGCACGGCCAGCGGCCTGATCCCCTGGCGCGTCCGCAGCCAGTAGCCGACGGGCTCACCGTCAAGCAGCAAGGGGCTCATCGCGCCGCCTTCGTCCGCGGGTGCTTCGCCCTGAGCGAGCAGCGGCCTGTGGGTGGCGCCGACGGACGGGAGGTCGAGGATCGCACCGAGGTGCAGCGCCAGACCGGCTCGCCGCGGGTGATCGCGGCCGGTGGCATCGATCACCACAACGTCGGGCCGTTCAACTAGACTTCGGACGGCTGCTTCCAACAGGGGCCCTTCCCGCAGCGCCAGCAGTCCTGGAACATACGGGTGCCCTGCCCTCCCGCGGACGACGGCAGCCGAAGTGGTGCCGTCCTCGCGGACGAGCGCTGCCGCCGCCCAGCCTGGGTCGCCGGCGGCGCCCGGTCCGGGTATCCCTCTGGCGAAGCAGACGAAGCAGCCCGCAGCAGACCACCCCGAATCAGGCGGCTGCCAGGGTTTCGGTGAAGCCGCAGCAAACCGCCGCTGCTCCTCCTCCAGCGCCTGCGGCGATTCAGGCCAGCCCTGTTTGCCCATTTTCGGTACGAAGTATGGCCGAGCTAGACCCCCGCAACGTGAGTGGTGCGCTCCTGTGTGTGGCGTCCCGATACTCGGCGAGCGCCCACGACGGGATCAGACTCTCGTGGAGCGAACCGTGATGCGCGCCGCGGCGACGATCGCAGTTCTAGCCGCCGTCGGGCCACTGCCACTGTGCGAGGGCATGCGCCATCCGACTGACGCGGGGACTCGCCGGGACCGCGGGCCGCGCGCGCGCGGGCTCGACGGCGCGGGGGATGCCCCGCAGAGTTCGGTCAGCGTCAAGTAGCGGACTAATGGATCAGAGGACTGGAGCAGCCGTTGGATCGCCGGATCGGAGGTGCGCATCTCCCCTGCGGGAGATTATTCGTCCCCGCTCCCCCCTGCCACTGCCGGCTGCGGCGCGGGCGTCGTCGGGGCCGCTGCCGCGAGTTGCCGGTACAATGCGTCGCGCCGGACGATCTCCCGCCGTGCCGCCTCCAACAAGGCGCGCGCGCGCTCGGGGTCCGCGCTCTCGACCATCTTGAAACGCGTCTCGCGGGCCATGAACTCCGCAACATCAACCTTCGGGGCGGGGGAATCCAGCTGCAGCGCCGGCAAGCCGCGCTCGACCCGGCGGGGATCGTAGCGGTACAGGGGCCAGTAGCCCGAGTCGACCGCCAGCTTCTCGTGCTCCGCACCCAGTCGCAGATCATACCCATGCTCGATGCACGGCCCATAGGCGATGATCAGCGACGTCCCGGGGAAGCTGTCGGCCTCGCGGAACGCCTGCACGGTCTGCAGATCCTTCGCGCCGATCGCCACCCGCGCGACGTACGCCGTCCCGTAGGCCATCGCCAGCAGGCCGAGGTCCTTCTTGGGGATGGCCTTGCCCGCGGTGGCGAACCGGGCGGCGGCGCCCAGCGGCGTTGCCTTGGACTGCTGGCCGCCGGTATTGGAATACACTTCGGTGTCCAGCACCAGGATGTTCACGTCCCGGCCCATCGCCACGACGTGGTCCAGCCCGCCGTAGCCGATATCGTACGCCCAGCCGTCGCCGCCCACGATCCAGACGCTCTTGCGCACGAGATAGTCGGCGAGCACACCCAGCCGCCGGGCGTCGGAGGTTCCGAGTTCGGCCAGCGCTCCCCGCAGCAACTGGACGCGGTCGCGCTGGGCGATGATGCCGGCCTCGGTCGATTGATCGGCCGACAGCAGCGCGTCGCTGAGCCGCTCGCCGATCCGGCCGGCCAGCGCCTTCACCAGATTGCGCGCCTGCGCGGCCTGCACGTCGATGGCCAGACGGAATCCAAACCCGAACTCCGCGTTGTCCTCGAACAGGGAGTTGGACCAGGCCGGGCCGCGCCCGCATGCATCGACCGTGTACGGCGCCGTCGGCAGGTTCCCACCGTAGATCGAGGAGCAGCCGGTGGCGTTGGCGATCAGCAGGCGGTCGCCGTAGAGCTGCGTGAGCAGCTTGAGGTACGGGGTCTCGCCGCAGCCGGCGCAGGCGCCGGAGAACTCGAACAGCGGCCGCAGGAACTGCGTGCCCTTGACGTCGGTCCGGACCTTACTGCGGTCGGGATCGGGCAGCGTCATGAAGAACGCGAAGTTCTCGCGCTCCTGCTCACGCAGCGGCGGCTGCGGGGCCATGTCGATGGCCTTGTGCGCGGGATCCTGCTTATCGGTGACCGGGCAGACTTCGACGCAGAGGCTGCACCCGGTGCAGTCTTCGGGGGCGACCTGCAAGAGGTACTGCATCCCCTTAAATTCCGGGCCGCGGTACGGCACCACTTTGAGTGCGGACGGCGCGTCGCCAAGCAGCGCCGGCTCGACGACTGTGGCCCGGATCGCCGCGTGCGGACAGACGAGCGTGCACTTGTTGCACTGAATGCAGATGACGGGGTCCCACACCGGGATCTGGTCGGCGATGTTGCGCTTCTCCCACCGGCTGGTGCCGACCGGCCAGCTCCCGTCGGGCGGGAAGGCACTGACCGGAAGGAGATCGCCCTGCCGCGCCATCATCACCGCGGTCACCCGCTGGACGAAGTCGTGCGCCTCGTCGCTCACAAAGGCGCTCAGCCGTCGCGCGGCCGTCGGGGCGGACGGGATCGGGACCTCGTAGAGGTTGGCCAGCGTGGCGTCGACCGCGTCGAAATTGGCCCGGACGACGTCGTCGCCCTTGCGGCCGTAGGTCTTGCGGATGGCGTCCTTGATCTTGGCGATGGCCTCGTCCCGCGGCAGCACGCCAGAAATCGCGAAGAAGGCGGTCTGCATGATGGAGTTGATCCGGCCCCCCATCCCCGTCGCTCTCGCGACCCTCGCCGCATCGATGACGTACATGCGCAGGCCCTTGCGGATGAGCTCCTCCTGGACCTCGTACGGCAGGCGGTCGAAGACCTGGTCGGGTTCGAACGGAGCGTTGAGCAGGAACACGGCGCCGGGGGCCGCGGTCTCGAGCACGGGATAGCGGTCCATGAAGCTGTACTGGTGGCAGGCAACGAAGTTCGCGCGGGAGATCAGATACGGGGATCGGATCGGCCGGGGGCCGAAGCGCAGATGGGAAATCGTGACCTGCCCCGATTTCTTGGAATCGTACACGAAATAGCCCTGGGCATAGTTGGGCGTCTGCTCGCCGATGATCTTGATGGAG
>DASXUC010000140.1:0-3572 GCA_036505015.1 bacterium
CGGCGGCACATGACCATGCGGCTGAGGAAGATCTCGAAATACTCCATCACCTGGGACAGCTGCGTGTCGATGGTCAGCTCGAGCGTGATACGCCGGTTCTTCTCATCCACCCGGAGGAAGGAGTGCTGGGCCGCGTTGTTCACCCGGTCGTGGATGTCGAACGTCGTCGGATCGGGGTTGCGCACGCGAGACCGGTGGACGTCGGACTTGTCGGCGAGGATAACCGCCGCGCCGACCGGACTCACGGGCTCGCCGCCCTTTTCCTCGTGGTTGCCGATCGCCCCCATTACGACCGCACGCTCATCCGCTCCCATCCCCAGGCGCAGCAGGATGTCGTTGGCCAGCAGCGCGCCGGTGGCTTCGTGGTTGATGCGGGTGACCAGGTTGCCGATATCGTGGAGGTACGCGGCGATCGAGGCCAGCTGTGCGTCGCGCTCGGGATAGGCCAGCCGTTTGAGGATGTTGTAGGCGATGCTGGCGGTCAGGTTCGCGTGCCGGGCGCCGTGTTCCGTGTACCCGATCGCGCCCGTATACTCGTTCGCCTTGGTGATGAACGCGTCGGCTTCGGGGTCACGCTTGACGTCCTCGAGCGTGACGCCCTGCCCCGCCCCTGTTGTGAGAGCCCCCACAGTTTCAGCCACTTCTGGACGGCTCCTGTGCCCTGGTTCCCGCGTTCCCGCGTTCCCGCGTTTCCGTCATCAGGTCTGTTGCACCGGCCCTTCCTGCTTGCGCGTGCGCACGTAGCTCACCGCCGAGCGATCCGCCTTGACGCGGACGTTCCCGGTGAGTTCGAGCGTGGCCGTGTCCTCGTCGAGGTCGATGATGGTGGCATGGATCCCACCGAGGGTAACGACGCGGTCGCCCTTCTTCAGCTTCCCCAGCATCTCGCGGCGCTGCCGCTGCTGCCGCTGCTGCGGCCGGATCAGCAGCAGGTAGAACACAATGAGGATGACGACGTAGAACAGGATCGTCACCGGCACTCCCGATGGCGAACTGGCCTGCAGGATCGGTACCACCCTGACACCTCCACAATAGGAGCGCGGATATCGTAACGGTTTCGTGCAGAATATATATTACCTCTTGCCGGCCTCACAGATCTCCTTCTACCAGGACGTGCCATATTCGTCGAGCGTCGTCTTCCTCCATGACTCGAACCGGCCGCCGGCGATGGCGGCGCGGGCGCCGGCCATCAGCTGGGCGAGGAAACTCAGGTTGTGGTACGTCGCCAGCCGCGGGCCCAGCATTTCGTCGGCGTTGAACAGGTGGCGGACATACGCCCGCGTGTACTGGGCGCACACGGCGCACGCGCACCGGTCGTCCAGCGGCCCCCAATCCTCCCGGTACGCGGCGTTGCGGATGTTGACGCGGCCGGCTCGCGTGAAGATCGTCCCGGTCCGCGCGATGCGCGTCGGCAGCGCGCAGTCGAAGAGATCGATCCCGCGGGCGATGCCCTCCACGAGATCCGGCGGCGCGCCCACGCCCATCAGATAGCGCGGGCGATCGGCCGGCAGCGCGGTGACGGCCGCCTCCAGCAGCGGCGCGGTCTGCTCGCGCGGCTCGCCGACGCTGAGCCCGCCGATCGCGTGGCCGTCGAAGCCCAGATCAGCGATCCGGGTCGCTGCCTCGCGCCGCAGCGCAGGATCGAAACCGCCCTGCACGATCCCGAACAGCATCTGTCCCGGCCCCGCACCCACGGTCCGCGACCGCGCTGCCCACAGCATCGTCAGCCGAAGGGCCTCGCCCGCCTGCGCGGTGTCGGCGGGATATCCCAGACACACGTCCAGCGGCATCACGAGATCGCTGCCCAACTGCCGCTGAATGGTCAGCACCTTCTCGGGCGTGAAGTGGTGCTCGCTGCCGTCCAGCGGCGAGCGGAAGGTGACGCCATCGGCGCTCAGCCGCCGCATCTTCGCGAGGCTGAAGACCTGATACCCGCCGCTGTCGGTGAGAATCGGGCGCTCCCACCGCATGAACCGGTGCAGTCCGCCCGAGCGCTGAATCAACTCCGCGCCCGGCCGGAGATAGAGATGGAAGGTATTGGCCAGCACGATTTGAGCGCCCACACGCGCCACTTCATCCGTCGTCAACGACTTGATGGTCGCCTGCGTGCCCACGGGCATGAACGCGGGCGTCTCCACGTCGCCCCGCGGCGTGTGCAGGCGTCCCAAACGGGGTCCATGGGATCCGCGGCCGTCGATGACAAACGCAAACTCGCTCATCGCAGAAGGGAAGTATAGCACCACCCTGAATGCATCATCCGTGGACGAAGCGCCGAAAAGCCGCGAGGCACTCCTCGCCGCGATCAAAGCGAAAGCGGACGCCATCCGCGCCCAGCGGGCCGCCGCGGCGAAAGGCGATCTCCGCCCCGGGGCCGCCGCGCCGGAAGCCGCGTTCGAGACCCCGGTGTCGGCGGTCAACGCCGCGGGCCGGCCTGCCGGCAAGCCACAGAACACCACGATCACTGCGTACGGCAGCGTCACCCAGGGCGTCGAGTTCCGCGGCGAACGGACCGAAGACGAAAACCTCAAGAAGCTTCTGGGCGGGCTGGGCGCCTATCCGAACCCCCTGCGTGGCGGGGCATGGCAGGTCGACTACCGGTATTATGCCGAAGCCCGTCGCCGCCTGGAACAGGCCGGCTACGAGATCGAAGAGCACGACTTTGTCGATCGTCCCCTGCGCAAGTGGTCCCCTCAGACGCGCGGTTGGACGAACACCGCTTCGTGAGTTTCCTTCAACATCTGGCTTTTGCCGAGGGTTAAACCTGGGCAAAAGCCCTCTAGATGAGGCTTCCCAACTCCGGCTCCCGGGACACTAGGGCAGAACCTCCCGACACGGTCGACATAGAAACTGTCGCGCAGCCAACTGCTCTGGCGGCAATCCGCCGGGCCGCGCTCCACGCCGCGGAGGCGGCGGGTCTCGCGCCCGAACGGGCGCAATTGCTGCAAATCGCCGTAGGCGAAGCCGCCACCAACGTCGTCGAGCACGCCTACGGTCCGGACGGGGGGACGGTCCGCCTGCACACGTTTCGCCGGGGCGAGATGTTCTACGCTGAAATCAGCGACCACGGCCGCTGGCATGAAGGCGCGGCGCGTGAGATGGCCGGCCGTGGCCTGGTCGTGATGCGCGGCCTGGTCGACGAAGTGCACATCAACCGCACTCCCTCCGGCACAACGGTCCGCCTTGCAGTCAAAGCAACCCCGGGATAACAGGGATAAAAGGGATAAAGGCATAAAGGGAATTCAGTATATCCCCCTGTTCCCTCTTATCCCTCTTATCCCGTCCTAGAGAATGAGCATGGCATCGCCGAAACTGTAAAAGCGGTAGCCTTCCGCGATGGCTTCGGCATACGCGCGCATGATCAGATCCCTCCCTGCAAAGGCACTCACCAGCATCAGCAGCGTGGTCTTCGGCAGATGGAAATTGGTGATCAGCACGTCGGTCGCGGCGAACCTGTAGCCGGGATAGATGAAGAGCGCGCTCCACCCGGGGCGGGACCGGACCGTCCCACCGGGCTCCGCGACCGTTTCCAGGGTCCGGACCGCGGAGGTTCCCACCACGATGACGCGGCCGCC
>DASXUC010000141.1:0-2701 GCA_036505015.1 bacterium
CTGTCGATCGGGGCGATGGCGCTGGTGGCGCGGCGCGTCGGCGAGCGCAACCTGGAAGGGGCGGGGCTCGCGGCGGTGCAGGCAATCGCCATGGCCGTGGTCATCTCGATCGTCATCGGTGTCCTCGGCGTGCGCTACGCGGCCGACCTGCTCACGCTGATGGGCGCCTCGCCGGCTGTCGTCGCCCGCGGCGCCACGTTCACCCGCGTCATGCTCGGCGGCAACGTCATCATCGTGCTGCTGTTCGTGATCAACGCGATCTTCCGGGGGGCCGGCGATGCGGCGATCGCGATGCGCGTGCTGTGGTTCGGCAACGCGATCAACATCGTGCTTGGCCCGATGTTCATCTTTGGCATCGGGCCGTTCCCGGAGTTGGGGGTGACCGGCGCGGCCGTGGCGACCACCATCGGCCGTGGATTGGCCGTTGGTGTTCAGCTGCTCACGCTGACCCGGGGACGCGGCCGGATCAGGCTGCCGCTGCGGGCGGTTAAACTGCACCTGCAGACGATGGTGACCCTGCTGCGGCTGTCGGGCCCGGCGGCGTTTCAGGTCATGGTCGGGATGGCGAGCTACGTGGGTCTGGTGCGGATCATCGCCTCGTTCGGCAGCGCGGCGCTGGCCGGCTACACGATTGCGTTCCGGCTGGTCATCTTTGCGCTGCTGCCGTCGTGGGGCATCAGCAACGCGGCGGCGACCATGGTTGGCCAGAACCTGGGAGCCCGCCGGCCTGACCGGGCCGAGCGGGCGGTGTGGCAGTCCGCCTTCTACAATCTGCTCTTCCTGGGGGCGCTGGGCGTGGTCTTCATGCTGTTCGCGCCGCGGATCATCGGACTGTTCAGCACCGATCCGGCCGTGCACCGCTACGGCGTCTGGGGCCTGCGTATCGTCAGCGCCGGATTTCTCTTCTATGCCTACGGCATGGTGCTCACCCAGTCGTTCAACGGCGCCGGCGACACGTGGACGCCGACCGTGATCAACCTGTTCGTCTTCTGGCTGTTCGAGCTGCCGCTGGCGTACGTGCTCGCGACGCGTACCGGCCTCGGCCCGCTGGGAGTGTTTGCCGCGATGGCGATTTCCTACTCGTCGCTGGCGGTGGTCAGCGCCATCATCTTCAGACGAGGGAAGTGGAAGCTGAAGACCGTATAGGCAGCTACGTCAAACTGGTATGGGCCGACCACAGAGCGAGCTGGTCGAGAGGTTCGCCGCCGCCTGCCGGGCGGATGACCGTGTCGTCGCCGCCTTCCTCGGGGGATCGCTGGCTTCGGGCACGGCTGACGAGCATTCCGACCTCGATCTCTACCTGATCACGCGCGAGGACGCCTATAAGCCGTTCTTTGATGGGCGGCAGGAGTTCATGCGACGGCTGGGCACGCCGGTGTTCAGCGAGGACTTCTCGGAGTTCGGCTTCGACATGGTGCTCTTCATCTATGAGGACGGCACGTACGGCGAGCTGGCGCTGGCTCCGGAGTCCAACTTCCTGCACATCCACGGCGGACCGTACAAGACCCTCGTCGACAAGAAGGGCCTGCTGGAGTCGCTGACCTTTCCGTACTTCGCGCCAGGCCACGAGGACCGCCGGCACGAGGTTCGCCGGGCGCTGGTCTGGTTCTGGCGGGAACTCCTGTATGCCGCGAAATCGCTGGCGCGGGGCCGCCTGTGGAGTACCGGTTACTACGTTGAACGCTTGCGCCGGCACGTCAAGACGCTGCTCGATCACCACTACAATCGGACCGCTTCGCCCGGCGCGGCGAAGCCGCTGGAGACCACGATCCCCGGGGAAGACCGGGCGGCGTTGGACGCGACCTATGGCCGGCTCGAACCGGCGGATCTCGCCCGAGCCCTCAACGCGCTGGTGATCGCCTACCGCCGTGTCGCGCCCGCCGCGGCGGGGAGCTTCGACCTCCAGTACCCGGACGCGCTCGACCGCGTGGTGACGTCGATCGCGTTCGGCAACTCCGCTGGAAAGAAAGGATAACTGCGATGGCTGTGAGGGAACTGCAAATCGTTCCGCTGGATGGGTTCGATCCGGACATCGGCCGCTGGCTATGGGCGCTGCAGGACGTGCGGCGCCGTTACACGATGCGTCTCATCAAGGACCTTGACCCGCGGCTGGTGGACTGGGAGGGGCCGGACGGCCAGGAGAACGCCATCGGGTCGCTCCTCTATCACATCGCCCATGTCGAGATGGGCTGGCTCTTCGGGGACGTGCAGGGGATGACCGAGCTGCCGGCGGCGATCCAACCGGACTTTCCGTTTGACAGCAGAGAGCCGAATAGCAAACGCCTGACTCGCGTGCTGGGCGTGCCGCTCGCCGAGCACGTCGCCCGGCTCGACCGCAGCCGCGAAGCGTTCCTCAAGGAGATGCGGGACATCCCACCGGTTGACTGGCGCCGGCTGCGCCGGCCACCCGACTTCGCAGAGGTCAACTACGAAGTCACCCCGGAGTGGGCGGTGTTCCACCTCGTCGAGCATGAAGCAGGACATGCGTTCCAGATCAGCTCGTTGAAGGCCCGCGGCACGCGCATGCTTGGCACCGTCGCGACACTGTAGGCTGCACCCGACCCCTTGCACGCCCCGTGCGCAAATGTTACGATGTTCTGCGTGCCCTTCGATGCCCAATGAGGCTGACACCGCGCTGGAACGGCTGCGTGCGGCCGAGTTCAAGGCGGTCGGCGCGAACCAGACGGCGCGGGCGGTCGGC
>DASXUC010000142.1:0-2443 GCA_036505015.1 bacterium
GCGCACAGGATGCCCGGCCCGCCCGCGTTGGTCACGATCCCGATGCGAGGTCCTGCCGGCGGCGGCTGGGTGCTCAGCAGGACCGCGACGTCAAACAACTCCCCCAGCGTATCGGTGCGGATGACCCCGGCCTGGCGGAACAGCGCATCCACGGTCACGTCGGAGGCGGCCAGCAGGCTGCCGGTGTGCGACTGCGTCGCACGCACGCCCGCGGCGGACCGCCCGCTCTTGACCGCGATGATGGGTTTGGTGCGCCCGACCCGCCGCGCGATGCGCGAAAACTTGCGCGGGTTGCCGAAGGATTCGAGGTAGAGCAGGATCACGTCCGTGCGCGGGTCCGATTCCCAGTATTCCAGCAGATCGTTGCCGGAGATGTCCGCCTTGTTGCCGATGGAGACGAACGATGAGACTCCGACTCCCACCGCGCTCGCATAGTCGATAATGGCCAGTCCCAGCGCCCCGCTCTGCGAGAAGAAACCCACCCGGCCCGGCGGCGGGGACGACGGGGCAAACGTGGCGTTGAGCCGCACGGCCGGATCGGTATTGATGATCCCCATGCAGTTGGGTCCGATCAGCCGCATCCCGGTGGCCCGGCAGACCCGCAGCAGCTCCTGCTGGCGCAGCCGGCCGGCCTCGTCCGTCTCAGCGAAACCCGCGGAGATGACGATCAGCGCGCGGACGCCGACGCGGGCGCACTCGCGCGCGGTTTCGATCACCCGAGCGGCGGGAACGGCGATGACGGCGAGATCCACCGGACCCGGCACCGCGTCGATCGAAGGATAGGCGCGCACCGACTGCACGACGGGCGCGGCCGGATTGACAGGGTAGACCGGTCCGGCAAACCCGTCGGCCAGCAGGTTGTGGAAGATCTCGCCGCCGATCGTCCCCCGCTCCCTGGACGCCCCGATCACGGCAACCGCCCGGGGGGCGAAGAAGGCGCGCAGCGCGGCGGTCGCCGCGACGCGCTCGCGGTGCGCAAACCGCTCCAGCGCTTCCGACGTGACCTGTGTCGGGAAGGTGACCACCAGTTCGCCGCTCCCGGGCTGGACCTCGATGGGGAACCCGGAGTTGCGGAAGACGTCCAGCATCGCGTGATTCGCCGGCCGGACGTAAGCCTCGAACGTGGCAATTCCGGCGCGCCCCGCCGCCTCGGCCAGGCACCCCAGCAGGATGGTGCCGAGTCCCCGCCCCTGGTAATCGTCGGCGACGGCGAACGCGACTTCCGCCCGGCCGCCGTCGGCGCCGGCACACACGGCATGACCGACGATCCGCTCGGGGTCGCCGAGAGTGGCGACGACGTTCAGACGCCGCCGCGGATCGGCGTGCGCTTTCTTCTCGGCGGCGTCCTGCAGCGCGCGGTCGTTGGTGGCCGTGAAGTACCGGAACGCGCGCGATTCGGCCGACAGGCCGCGGAGGAATGACAGGAGGGCCGCTTCATCGGTGGGGGTCAGGGATCGGATGGAGACCGTGGATCCGTCTCGTAGCACCGCGTTGGTGCGGCCGGCCCGCAGCACCGTCGCCATCGCAGCCGCTCAGCTCACGGCGGAGTCCCGCACCTCGGCGGGCTCAGAGGGCAGCGGAGCCAGATTGATGACGTTGATGCCGCGCTCGATCAGCGTCTGCACGACGTGCAGCGGGTACGGCGTATCGACCCGGATGACCATCTGCGTTCCCCCGTCGACCGGGTAGGCGGCCAGGCTGCGGATGCGCACGTCACAATCCCGGACCGCATGGACCACGTCGTCCAGCGCCCCGATCCGGTCGGGCAGTTCGATGGTAAGCCGTGCGCCGCCGCTGCGGAGGCCCATCAGGTCGATGAACGCGTCAAAGAGGTCCGACTCCGTAATGAGACCCACGAGCTGGCCGTGCTCCGCGACGGGAAGCCCGCCAATCTTGTACCGCCGCATCAGCACCGCGGCGTGCTCGATCGTAGCGGTGGGGACGACCGTGATCAGCTCACGGCTCATGATCTGGCCGACCTGCTCGTGCATCAGCAGCTGCGGGATCTCCCACGCGGACAGCGACGTCGCGTGGGAGGGCGAGGCCCGCATCACATCGGTCCAGGTGACGATCCCCACCAGCCGGCCCCGCTGGACCACGGGCAGGCGGCGGATCCGGCGCGACTGCATCAGCGCCAGCGCGTCGTGGACCGACGTCTTGGGGTCAACCGTCAGCACGGGCGAGACCATGCGGTCTTTGATCAGCATCGTCGTTCCCTCTTGACTCCCACGATAGCGGATGGGACCGGCTCGACCTATCGGGCTGCAGCCCGATTTGGCCGCCAGGCTAGTGTCTGACGGTCAGTTTGGAATACCCGGAGACCTCGGCCCGGGCGCGAATGAACTCCAGCAGCGGCGCCTCCAGCGCGCCGGCACGAGTGACGGTAAGCGGCAGATCGATCAGCGTCCAGTCTCCCTGCCGGATGGTCAGCCGGTCGGTCCTT
>DASXUC010000143.1:0-1637 GCA_036505015.1 bacterium
TTCTTGACCTCGGTGCGGATTCCCAGCTCGCCGGCGGCCGCCCGAAGCGACACGTTGGCATCACAGCGCAGGGTGCCTTCCTCGAGCCGGCCGCTGCTCACCGCGATCGTCTGCAGGACCGCGCGCAGCCGGCTCAGGAACTGGCGGGCGTCGACCGGGGATCGCAGATCGGGTTCGGTGACGATCTCCATCAACGGGACGCCGCTGCGGTTGTAGTCGATCAGGGAGGCGACCACCCGCCCGCCCTGCTCCTGGTGGACCAGGCGCCCCGTATCTTCTTCGAGATGGACGCGGCGAATCCGGACCGGCCGCCCGCCGTCGGGGTCCAGCGCCAGGACCCCATCGGTCGCCAGCGGCGGATGGACCTTGTACTGGTACTGGGTGATCTGGTAGTTCTTCGGCAGATCAGGATAGTAGTAGTTCTTCCGGTGGAAGCGGCTGACCGGGTGTACGGTGCACCCCAGGGCGAGCGCGGTGCGGAGGCCCAGGGTGACGGCGCTGTGGTTCAGCACCGGCAGCGACCCGGGCAGCCCCAGGCAGACCGGGCAGGTGAGGGTGTTCGGCGGCGCGCCGAAGCGGACCGCGCACGCGCAGAACATCTTGGACCGGGTGAGCAGCTGGACGTGGATCTCTAACCCGATGACGACTTCGAAGCTCATCTAGGTGGGTAAGCGGTCATTGTGCTTCCCAGGGACTCGACGGGCGGGAACCGGGAACGGGGAACGGGGAACAGACCAATCTCATGATCCGATCTCCTGTTCGCTGCTCCCTGTTCCCTGTTCCCTGGGCCGCGCCGGCAGGCGCAGGTGCCACTCCGTCATCTGTTCGTACGTGTGCGCCGTCCGCAGCACCGTCGCCTCATCGAAGGGCCGGCCGATCAGCTGCAGCCCGACCGGCAGGCCGCGCGAGAATCCGCACGGGACCGAGATCCCGGGGAGCCCGGCGAGGTTGATGGGGATCGTGTACACGTCGGCCAGGTACATGGCCAGGGGATCGTCAACCTTCTCGCCGATCGGGAACGCGACGGTGGGCGTCACGGGCATCAACACCAGGTCCACGCGCTCGAACGCGCGGCGAAAATCCTCGCGCACACGCGTGCGCACCCGCTGCGCTTTGAGGAAGAACCCCTCGTAGTATCCGGCGGACAGCGCATAGGTGCCCAGCATGATCCGCCGTTTGACCTCGCTGCCGAACCCCGCCGCCCGGGTCCGCGTATACATCTGGTCGATGGTCTCCGACGGTGCCCGCAACCCGTACCGCACGCCGTCATAGCGCGCGAGGTTTGAGCTCGCCTCGGAGGTCGCCAGCAGGTAGTACGTGGGCAGCGCGTATTCGATCGCCGGCAGCGAGACGTCCTCCAGCACCGCGCCGGCGGCGGCCAGCTGCTGCGCGGCGGCCTGCACCGCCGCCCGGACGTCGCCGTCGAGCCCTTCGCCGAAGGCCTCCGCGGCGATCCCGAGGCGCAGGCCCTTCACCCCGCCCTCGAGTGCCGCCGCATAGTCCGGCACCGGCACGGCCGCCGAGGTGGAGTCCGCTGCGTCGCGCCCGGCGATGACGCGCAGGATGAGCGCCGCGTCGGCCACCGTCGCGGCCAGCGGGCCGATCTGGTCCAGCGACGACGCGAACGCGACCAATCC
>DASXUC010000144.1:0-1548 GCA_036505015.1 bacterium
CAGGTCCCCGCCCACCGTCGACGCATTCCGCAGCTCCGGCGACGAGATCTTCGCCACCGCCGCCGGCAGCATCGGATACTTCTGCTTCAGCAGCGCCGAGTCGGCCACCTCCGCCAGCTTCGTCAGCGCGCCAATCCGCACCCCGCCGTCCGCGTCCTCCTTGATGTAGCGCAGGTTGTCGATCTTCTTGACGTCCACCAGGTGGGTCGGCGCCGACTGCAGCCGGTTCTTCAGCCGGATCAGCAGGTCGGTCCCGCCCGCATACACACCGGCCTCCGTCCCATGGAGCGACAGGATCTTGATCGCCTCCTCCACCGTGGTCGGTTTGTAAATCGCAATCGGCTTCATGCGGTTCTCCCTTGCGCTCTCAGAGCCTTGAGCCCGGCGATGATCTTCTCCCGCGTAATCGGATGCTCCCGGATCCGGACACCGCACGCGTTGTAGATCGCGTTCGCGATCGAGCCCGGTACGGCCCCGACCGCGGTTTCCGCAAACCCTTTGCACCCGAAGAACCACCGCGGCTCCAGGCTGTTGATGAACACGTCGGTCTGCTCCGGTACGTCCAGGATCGTGGGCAGCCGGTAGGACAGGAAGCCGACCGCGTAGTGCCGCGTGCCGGGGAACTCCCGGTCCCAGGGAATCGCCTCGGTCGCGAGCTGCGTGCTCTCGACGAGCGAGCCGTGCATGTCCCCTTGCCCCGTCAGCGGATTGATGACGTTCCCTGTATCGTGGCAGTGCGCCACGTTGAGGAACCGCCAGTCACCCGTCCACGTGTCCACCTCGACTTCGGTGAAGCAGGCCGCAATGCCCCGGTTGAGCGCGCGGCCGATTGATCCCGGGTGTATAGCCCGTCCTGCCATGCGGATGGGGCTCTCATTGACTTTCACCAGCGCCGCAAACGTCGTCCGTTTGGCCGGCGCATCCTTCGCCGAGATGACACCGTCTTTGACCGCCAGGGTGCCCGCATCGACCCCCAGCACCTTTGAGCCGCGCGCCAGCAGATCCTTGCGCAGTTTGTCGGCCGCATCATTGAGCGCCCCGCCCTGGAGCTGCGTGGTGAGGCCGCTATGCCAGCCTGGACTGGGCGGCGCCAACGCCGAGTCGCCCCACGTGAGCCGGATGCGATCGAGCGTGGTGAAGCCGAGGATTTCCGCCACCAGGATCGCCATCGACGTCCCGTGATTCGTGCCGCTGTCGGGTTGGCCGAAATGCAGGTTCACGGTGCCCGCCATGTCCACGACGATTTCCGCCTGGAAGGCGGCGCCTTCAGCGCCCGCCCCACCACCGCCGGCGCCCCGGGCGCCCAGTATCTTTTCAAACCCGACTTCCCCTTCGCGGTACCCCACACGTCCCGCATGGTGCTGCGACATCCCGACGCCGAAGCCGCGCTTGAACCGCCCCGGATTACCGCCCGGCACGGGGTTGCGCTTCTCCCAGCCGATGACCTTCATGCCTTCCTGCAGGACTTCCACCGATGCATAGCAGTCGTACATGAGACCGCCGTCTGCGGTCTCCGGCATCGGCGTCAGCCACGGACTGTGCTTGTGC